>JAQGMP010000489.1 GCA_028292285.1 Variovorax sp.
GCTGCTATCCTTTTCGGATCGAGGACGCGCATCGCCGTTGCGCCGCTTTCGCCCACAACGAGAACACGCCCATGAAAACCGCCCCACTTCGATCGGGCCCGGTGACGCTGTATGCCCAGCTTGCCAACATCTTGCGAGACCGCATCGTGAGCGGTGTCTGGAAGCCCGGCGAAGAAGTCCCGACGCTGGAAGAACTGGTGCAGGAGTTTTCGGTAGCCCGCGTGACGGTGCGCCAGGCCGTACAGACGCTGGTCGAAGAACAGATGCTGTCGAGCCAGCGCGGCCGCAGGACTTTCGTGACCTTCGAGCCGCCGGCCGCGACCGAATCGGGCCCGCTCTATTCGTCGATCGGCACGGCCGACACCGAAGCCTCCAACCTGACGATGAACATCCTGTCGAAGGAAGAAGTCGGCAAGCTGCCGGCCTACTTCGCCGGACCCGGCTTGTCCGAGCCCGCGTACATGCGCATCCGCAAAGTCGAGAGCCAGAACGGCATTCCGTACGGCGTGTCCGACAACTTCATCGCGCTCACGCTGTTCAAGCGGTTTCCGTTGAATGCCGAGCGCAAGATCAAGCTGAGCCGGCTGGTGCGCGACCATGCCAAACCGCAGTTGACGCACGGTGTCGAACGCATCACGGTGGGCACGCTCAACCTGGAAGAGGCCACGCACCTGCAGGCGCCGCTGGGCAGCGCGGCCGCCCGCGTGACGCGCATCTTTCTGGGTGCCAAAAGCCACGTCGCGTACTTCAGCCTGGTGGCTTACCGGAGCGAACGCTTCGTCATCGAGCGCGACATTTCCGACCTGCTGGCGAAGCCGATCAAGCCGATCAAGGGCAGCGTCGCGTAGGCAGGTCACTTGGCGGCGACGAAACCGCCGCTCTTGATCTGCATCATGACGATGGCGTCCTTGGTAAGGCCGCGGTGGTCGTCCGGCCGCATCTGCCGGCAGCCGTTGGCGCCGCACATCTTCACGTTCTCGAGCGCCGCGCGCATGCTCTCGCGCGTGACCGGCCCCTTGATGTCTTTCACCGCGGCTTCCAGCAGCAGGAAGTTGTCGAAGCCGAGCCCCGATGCCTGATCGGCCGGCAGCCCGTACTTGTCCATGTACTGCTTGTTGAAGCGCTGGATGATGGGCTTGCGCGGGTCGCCATCGGCCAGGGCCTCGGGCGCCACGACCGGCAGCGTGGTCGCGTAGATGCCATCGGCGGCGGCGCCGGTCTGGTTGATGAAGCCGATGGTGGCGTTGGCCGTGCTCACCAGAAACGGCTTCTTCAGGCCCATTTCGACCGCGTTCCTCGCCACGATGGTCGGACCCGGATTGGCGGACCACAGGATGATCGCGTCGGGGTTCTTGTCGCGGATGCGCAGCAGCTGCGGCGTCATGTTGGTGTCTTGCGATGCGAAGGTTTCGACCGCCGCCAGTTCGAGGCCCGACGACTGCACCAGCTCCTGCGAGATGGTGCCGCCCGACTGCCCGTAGCCGTCCATCGAATAGAGCACCGCCACCTTCTTCCAGCCGTGCTGCTTGATCGACTCGATGATCGCCTCGACCATCAGCCGGTCCGTCGGCCCGACCGCGAACATGTACGGCGTGACCGGTTTGGTGATGCCTTCGGCGCCGCCGTTGCTGATGGTCGGCACCTTCAACTGGTTGGCGATGGGCGAGATCGCCAGCGACTCGCCGCTGGTCGAGGGTCCGAAGATCAGCACGGCCTGATCGTTCTCGGCGGCGCGCCGATAGAGCTGCGCGGCCTTGGTCGAATTGCCTTCGGTGTCGTACACCGTCAGCTTGACCGGGCGGCCGCCGATCGACTTGTCGGGCAGGTTGTCGATCATCATGCGCAGCGCCTTCTCGGCCGGCCCGCCGTAGATCGACGCCGGCCCGCTCGTCGCGTAGATCGCCGCCACGTTGATGGTTTCCTGCGCCCATGCCGCGGCGGCGACGCAATGCAGGGCGATGCCTGCGGCGATGTACTTGAGCCTTTTCATATCGATCCTCTCGGAGTGGTTGTCTCTGTCGTTTTTTTTTTCTGGATGGCTAGGCGCCCGGGGTGGCCGGCGGACCGTAGAGGCCGCGCTCGAGCAAGGCGTTGGAGCCGTAGTCGGCACCGCCCCACCGCGTGAAGTAGCCGGCGGTCAGGCCGCCGTCGACCGCGAGAGTCGCCCCGCTGATGTACGACGACGCGTCCGACAGCAGGAAGAGGCAGGCATTGGCCTGCTCCCTTGCCGTCGAAAAACGCCCGAGCGGTACGCGATCGATCATGGCGTTGGCCACGTGCTCGGGCGGCACGTTGCGGCGCAGCAGCGGCGTGTCGACGACCCCCGGTGCGACCGCGTTGACCCGCACGCCGTAGCGCCCCCACTCGATCGCCAGTGAGCGCGTCAGCCCGACGACGCCGTGCTTCGACGCCGCGTAGTGCGCCCGCGCCGCATGGCCGCCGAGGCCATCGGTCGAAGAGATCGTCACGATGGCGCCGCGGCGGCGCTGGATCATGCGGCGCCCGGCCGGGCGGATGCTGCGGAACACGCCCGTCAGGTTGATGCCGATGACCGCGTCCCAGGTTTCTTCGAGCATGCTTTCGGAGGGCTCCGGGCGCGAGATGCCGGCGCAAGCCGCCACGCCGTCGATCGGCCCCAGCGCACGCTCGATGCGGTCGGTGGCGGCCTCGCAGGCGGCTTCATCGCGCACGTCGACGATCTCGACCAGCGCCTCCACGCCGGCCGCACGAAACGCCGCCAGCGCCGCATCGGCCTGGGCCGGCGAGCTGTCGATGATGCCGATGCGCGCGCCCTGCGCCGCAGCTTCCTGGGCCACGGCGAGGCCGATGCCCGATGCGCCGCCGGTGACCACGATCACGCGGCCTGCAAGTTCGAAATCCATGGTGTCGATCCTTCGATGGGGTGTGGCGCCTGCAAGGCCTTCAGCCGTGGCGCAGGTATTCGGGGCGATAGCCGAGCCGGGCCGAGAGCCCCGCGGCAGCCTGTCGCAATGTGTCGATCGCCGGGTCGTCGGCATTGAACTCCTCGGCGTCGCCGATCATGGCCAGCGCCAGCACGATGGCGCCCTGCGCATCGAACACCGGCGCGCTGAAGGCGCTGTGGCCGCGCTCGTTGATGCCCGGGCTGACCACGTCGATGACGGCACCCAGGCCGCGCGCCCGCACCTCGTCCAGGTAGACCTCGACATCGGCACGCGTCCTGAAGCGCTGCCCCTGGCCCGCCTCCTGGCCCGCGAGCTCGGCCTCGATCAATGCGCCGGTGACCTCGCGCGGCGCATAGGCAGCGAACACCGCGCCGGTCGACGAGTCGAGCAGCGACACCACGAGCCCGCAGCGCACGCGCGTCTGCAGCGGACGGCTCGACTCGCGCCACCAGATCATGGTCGGGCCGAGGTTGCCCCACACCGAGAGCCCGACCGTGCGATCGGTTTCGCGCCCCAGCTCCTCGATCACCGGGCGTGCCGCGTGCACCGCGTTGAGCGCGGCGATGTTTTCCTGGTCGATGCCGTCCTGCACCGACACCGGCTCGTGCGGGTGGACGATCATGTATTTGCCGCTGCGCAGGGCGAGCGGCTTGCGCCCGGTATTGCGGATGCGCAGCACGCGGCCGATGAAGACCACGTGGTCGCCGCCCGGATAGCTGACCTCGCGCCGGCACTCCAGCTGTGCCACGCAGCCATCGAGCAGCGGCACGCCGCCGGTGCCGTCGGTGAAGGCCACGCCGTCGAACTTGTTCGGCCCCGACTTGGCAAAGCGGTTCGACACGTCGACCTGGTCTTCCGCCAGGATGTTGACTGCGAAAGTCTCGGCCGTGCTGTAGATCGGAAAGTTGGTGGCGTTCAGGCGCAGGCTCCACAAGATCAGCGGCGGATCGAGCGAGACCGAGCTGAACGAATTGGCGGTGAGCCCGTAGCGCGTGCCGTCGAGTCCGACGGTCGTGATCACGGTCACGCCCGTGATGAACTCGCCCAGGCAGCTGCGAAAGTCGACCGAACTGAATTCGGTCATTTCGGGCTGCGCCGCTTGCACGGCTTGCGTGGACGCACTCACGGCCTGGTTGCTCATGTCGAGCGCCTCAAGTCTTGTTTCGTTCCGCCGCTTCGTGCTGTGCAAAGGCCTTGCTGGCCGCGCCGCGGCGCAGGGCCAGCAGCTCTTCGCCGCGTTCGTGCATGACGTTGTAGGTGGCGGTGCGGTTGGCATTGGCGCCGTTGAAGTGCGGCATCACATAGCGCGCATAGAGCTCGAACGACTTGAGCGTCGGGTCCCAGTCGGCCCAGTCCACATGCTGTGCCAGGAACACGCCGAACTGCCCCTGCTTGGCGCGCAGCCGCTCGATCATGGCGATCGCGTCCGCCGGGGTGCCGATCACGGCACGGCCCGACTCGATCAGCACGTCGACCGGGTCGCGGCCATCGCGCGGGAACGGATTGGGCGCAGCCATGTCGTAGTACTTGATCCAGCGGTCGAGGCCGTGCTTCACGTTCTCGCGGGCCTTCTCGCGCGTTTCTGCGATGTGCACGGGGGCGACGAGCCGCAGGCCGGCCGGGTCCATCGTGTTGCCGTACTGCGAGGCGACTTCGTTGGCGATTTTCCAGTTGCTGGCCAGCACGTCGAAAGCACCGACCTGCGACGCCGCCACGCAGAGCATCGACATGCCGAAGCGCCCTGCCGCCCGCCCGCCGGACGGCGTGCCCGCGCTCGCCACCGCCATTTCGAGCGGCTGCGAATACGGCAGCAAATGGGCGCGTGCTTCGACCAGGTTGAACCAGTCGGTCTTGGCGGTGACGCACTCGCCCTTGAGCAGCCGCACGATGACGTCGATCGCCTCGAGCATCATGTCGCGCGTCTTGTCGGGGTCGAGGCCCATCATCAGCGCGTCGGTCATCAAAAGGCCGGGGCCGAAGCCGAACGACACGCGGCCCATGGTCTGGTGGTCGAGCTGCGCCATGCGGTTGGCCACGACCAGCGGGTTGTGATACGGCAGGGTCATGACGCCGGTGCCGAAGCGCAGCCGGCGCGTCACTTCGGCGGCCGCGGCGATGAAGAGATCCGGCGCCGCGATGATCTCGTAGCCGCCCGAGTGGTGCTCACCGATCCACAGCTCGTCGAAGCCCAGCTTGTCCAGATGCTGCGCCAGTTCGATGTCGCGCCGCAACCATGTGGTCGGGCCTTCTTCGACAGGATGGTAGGGGGCCAGAAACACGCCGTGACGCAAGGGAATGTGGGACATGGGGAGACTCCGTTTCAAAAAATTGACGAGTGATTCGATCGATCGACAGTGGATGCTAGTCTTAAAGACCTGTCAATAGAACTTCATAGGGGCAAACGCGGATGGCACCCGGCGGGACCGCCTCAGGAATCGACCCGGTGCACTGCCTCGGACAGCGGCGCGCGCGATGTCCGGTATCCGTTGACGGGCGCTTTCGTATCGGCGTAGCCGAACGAGATGCCGCAGACGATCTTGCGGTCTCGCGCCAGACCGAAGTGCGCGCGCAGGAAGTCGGGCCGGGCTGCCAGCGCAGCCTGCGCGATGCTTGCAACGCCGTGGGCACGCGCCGCCAGCATGAAGTTCGACACCCAGGCGCCGCAATCGATCGCGCCGTAGACGCCGAGGTCGTCGCTGGTGGTCAGTATCGCCACGTGCGGCGCGCCAAAAAAGCCGAAGTTCTCGGCGGCCTGCGCGGCGCCGGCCGCGCGGTCGCCACGCGCCACGCCGACCGCTTCGTACAGCTGAAAACCCGATTCGCGCCGCCGCTCGAGATAGCGGCCTTCGTAGCGCAACGGATACGGAAAGTCGGGAATGACGTCCGCCACGGCATCTTCGGGCCGTGCCATTTCGGCCTGCAACGCCTCGCGGAAGCGGTGCGTGGCATCGCCGCGCGTCACCACCACCTGCCACGGCTGGGTGTTGCACCATGACGCGGTGCGCTGTGCCAGGGTCAGGATGGCGTCGAGCGTCGCCTCCGGCACGGGAGCCGGCAGAAACGCCCGGCAACTGTGCCGCGCATGAAGCAGCTGGCGCAGCGCAGCCTGCAGCGTTTCGGGCGAAAGCTCGGTGTCGGGCAAGGTCATTGGCAAGATCATGCGGTCGGGATCCTTCGGTCGCGGCGCAAGCCGCCGGCGTTTTTGAACTTGCCCGGCAAGCTGTGGCCGACGATGGATTCGGCCAGCCGGCCGCAGTCGGCGAGCGCGTCGAGGTCGAGGCCCGTGTCGATGCCCATCTCTTCGCACATCAGCGCCAGGTCTTCGGTGCAGATGTTACCGGCCGCGGCCGCGTTGCCGGCGAAGGGGCAGCCCCCGAGGCCGCCGACCGACGCGTCGAAGCGCGCCACGCCCATCTGAAGCCCGGCGAGCGCATTCGCCAGCCCCATGCCGCGGGTGTCGTGCAAGTGCAGCGCGAATTCCTGCTGCGGCCAGCGCGATCTGGCCATGCCGAGCAGCCGTTGCACCTGCAGCGGGTGCGCGGCACCGACCGTGTCGCAGAGGTAGACGGTGCGCGGCGCGATGCCGTGTCCGGCGCAAAGTCCCAGCAAGGCGGCGAGCGTCGCGATGGCTTTCTCGGGCGCGATGTCGCCCTCGTAGTGGCAGCCGAATGCGGTGAAGACATGTGCTGCGTCGAGGCTCAAACCGGCCTGCCGGTAGCGCTCGAGCATCGGGCCCTGGCGTTCGATCAGCGCCGCGCCGCTGCATCCGTTGTTCTTCATCGAAAAAGTGCTGGAAGCGCTTGCCACGACATTGGGCAAGAGGTCGAGCCCCGATGCGAGCGCCCGTTCGAAGCCCTTGCCATTCAACCAGATGCCGGTGTAGCGCACGCCGGGCCGCCGCACCAACCGCTGCGCGACCTCCTCCGCGTCGGCCATCTGCGGCACGCGTGCGGGGTCGACGAACGACACGCAATTGATCTGCGGCAGCCCCGTTTGCGCCAGCGCATCGATGAACCGCAGCTTGTCGGCCAGGGCGACGGGCGGTTCGCTCTGAAAACCTTCGCGCGGGCCCTCCTCCTGGATGGCCACGCGTGACGGAAGGTCGCCGGTATTCATTCGTGCCGCGCGGCTAGCGGCCGGTCCATTCGGGCTTGCGCTTTTCGTTGAAGGCCGCGAGCCCTTCCGCCGCGTCCCGGGTCAGGCGCAGCGAGCCGATCTGGCCCTCGGTGTAGGCGATCGCCTGGGCGAAGGTCATGTCGGCGATGGCCCGCATGGCGTGCTTGCCGCGGCGGATGGCGGTCGGCGATTTGTCGACGACGCGGGCGAGCAGCCATTGCACCTTGTCGTCGAGTGCCTCGGGCGCGACCACATAGTTGACCAGCCCGGCCGCGAGCGCCTCGTCAGCATCCATCGGCTCGCCGGTGATGCACATTTCGCTGAACTTGCGGCGCGGCAGCAGATGCTGCATCACGCTGGCCACCTGCATCGGGAAGAGACCGATCTTGACCTCGGGCAGGCCGAACAGCGCATTGGAAGAAGCGACGGCCATGTCGCACATCGTGAGCAACCCCATGCCGCCCGCCATGCAGTGGCCGTTGACGCGGGCGATGAGCGGCAGGTTGCTGTCGACCGCCTGCCGCAACAACCGCGCGTAGGCCGTGGTGGCCTCGGAATGGTCAAAGTCGAAAATTCCCGAATCGGGCTTGAGGTCGGCGCCGGCACAAAACGCACGGTCGCCGGCGCCGGTCAGCACCACCGCGCGCACGGCCGTATCGGCGGCGGCAGCGGTGAGTCCGGCCGAAATGCCGCCGATCACGTCTTCGTTGATGGCGTTGCGCGACGCCGGGCGGTTGATGGTGAGCCACATCACGCGGCCCTCCATGCGCTGCACGACGACGGGGTCGGTGATGCTCATCGGATCTCCTTGCTTTTTACTTCGTTCATCAACACGCCGGTATCATAATGTTCTATAAACGGAACAACAAGATAATTTCTGGCAGGTTGCCGCAGACAACAGCGGAGACAAATGACCTTCGACACCCACACGCCGATCGACTTCGCCAGCCTGCTGCGGCCGGGCGACGGCATCGTGTTCGGGCAAGCCTGCTCGGAGCCGCGCACGCTGACCGAATGCCTGGTGCGGCAGGCGGACCAGATCGTTTCGGCCGTCGGCAAGCCCCGCGTGTTCATCGCGGGAAGCTACTCCGGACTGTTCGAGCCGGCGCTCGGCGATTGCTTCGATTTTGCAAGCTACGGCGCCATCGGCGACGGCGCGGCACTGGCACGCGCCGGTTGCCTGGACCTCTATCCCACGCACTACTCGCAGCTCACGCGGCTGTTCGACAGCGGCCAGTGGCGCTGCGACGTCGTGCTGATGCAGGTCAGCCCGGCCGACGCATCCGGCCGGCACAGCATGGGGCTCGCGAACGACTTCCAGCTGGCTGCCGCGCGGCATGCACGCGTCGTCATCGCCGAAGTCAACGCGCAGGTGCCCTGGACCTTCGGTGCCGAACTGCCCGACGGCTTTCGCATCGACCATCGCGTGCAGAGCGACCGGCCACCGGTCGAGGCGCCAGCGGCCCGGGGCGGCGCCACGGCAGACCGCATTGCCGAACATGTCGCTGACCTGGTGCCCGAGGGCGCGACGCTGCAGATGGGCGTCGGCGGCGTGATGAACGCCATCTGCCGCCAACTGCAATCGCATCGCGGCCTGGGCGTGCACAGCGGCATCGTCAGCGACGGCATCGCCGAGCTCATGCTGTGCGGCGCCGTCGACAACAGCCGCAAGACCGGCGACGCGGGCGTCACGGTCGCCGGTTCGCTGTTCGGTTCGCGCAAGCTGTTCGACTTTGCCGATCGCAACCCGGCGTTCCGCCTGGCCCCGACGCACGTCACCCACGGTCCGGCGGTGCTGGCCGGGCTGCATCGGCTCTGCGCCATCAACTCGGCGGTGGAAGTCGACCTGAGCGGCCAGGTCAACGCCGAAGTGAGCGGCGGGCACTATGTCGGCGCGGTCGGCGGCCAGGTCGACTTCTTGCATGCGGCAGCGCTTTCGGAGGGCGGCCGCGCGATCGTCGCGCTGCCTTCGACCGCAGCCGGCGGCACCATCAGCCGCATCGTGCCCCTGCTGGACGGTGTGCCCACGACCACGGCACGCTCCGATGTCGACTGCATCGTGACCGAATGGGGCGTGGCCATGCTGCGCGGGTTGAACCTTCGCGAGCGGGCGCAGGCGATGGTGCGCATCGCGCATCCGGATTTTCGCGAGCCGCTGTCGAAGGCTGCGCACCGGCGCGCGCATCGTTCGGGAGCCATGTGATGGGACCGCTTGTCGGTGTGCGGATCGTCGAATTTGCCGGGCTCGGTCCAGGCCCGATGGCGGCCATGCTGCTGGCGGATCTGGGCGCCACGGTGCTGCGCATCGAACGCGCCGCCGACGCTTCGGCACAACCCGATCCGCTTCGAAAGTTCGATGTGGTGCTGCGCAACCGCAGCGCCATCGGCCTCGATCTGAAAACCCCCGCCGATGTGCAGACGGCGCTGTCGCTGGCCGGCTCGGCCGATGCGCTCATCGAAGGCTTTCGGCCCGGCGTGATGGAGCGCCTCGGCCTGGGCCCGGACGCATGTCTCGCGCGCAACGCCCGCCTCGTGTATTGCCGCATGACCGGCTGGGGCCAGCAGGGGCCGCTGGCACAGGCGGCCGGCCACGACATCAACTACATCGCGCTGTCGGGCGCACTCGATGCCATCGGCCGTGCCGGCCAGGCACCGACGCCGCCGCTGAACCTCGTGGGCGACTACGGCGGCGGCGCCCTCTACCTGGCGCTCGGGCTGGTGTCGGCCGTGCTGGAAGCCCGCGCATCGG
>JAQGMP010000510.1 GCA_028292285.1 Variovorax sp.
AAAGCCGACACGGTGGGCGTCTTCCAGATCGAGAGCCGCGCGCAGATGACGATGCTGCCGAGGCTGAAGCCCGAGCGCTTCTACGATCTGGTGGTGCAGGTGGCGATCGTGCGGCCCGGCCCGATCCAGGGCGGCATGGTGCATCCCTACCTGCGACGCCGCGCTGGCGAAGAGGCGATCGACTATCCCAGCGACGAGATCAAGGTGGCGACGCAGCGCACGCTGGGCGTGCCGCTGTTCCAGGAGCAGGTGATGCAGATCGCCATGCTTGCCGCCGACTTCACTGCCGGCGAGGCCGACCAGCTCCGCCGGGCGATGGGCGCCTGGCGCCGCAAGGGCGGCCTTGAGCCGCACCAGCAAAAGCTCATCCAGCGGATGCTGGCCAAGGGTTACACGCAGGAGTTTGCCGACCGCATCGCCAAGCAGGTCGAGGGCTTCGGCAGCTACGGGTTTCCGGAGAGCCACGCGGCCAGCTTCGGGCTGCTGGTCTACGTGAGCTGCTGGCTCAAGCGCCACCATCCCGACGCCCTCCTCGCGGGCCTGCTCAACAGCCAGCCGATGGGCTTCTACGCACCGGCGCAATTGGTGCGCGATGCGCGCGAGCACGGGGTCGTGGTACGGCCGGTGGATGTGACGATCAGCGAATGGAAGAGCACGCTGGAGGAAGCCAGTCAGGCCAGTGAGTCAATGCCGCGTTGGGACGCCACCTTCGCGGAGCCCTTGCATGCCGTGCGGCTGGGCCTGTCGCAGATCTCGGGCATGCGGGAAGCCGTGGCCCAAAGGATCGTGGACGAGCGCGCGACAGCGCCGTTTGCCACGGTCGAAGATCTCGGGCGTCGGGTCGGCCTCGATGCGCACGACATGCGGTGCCTGTCCGGCGCAGACGCCCTGCGCACGCTGGCCGGCCACCGTCCGAGCGCCGTGTGGGAAGCCATTGGCGTCGAGACGCGGCCGACCGCGCTGCTGCGCGACGCGCCCACGATCGAGGACACCATCGAGTTCGCCGCGCCCACCGAGGGTGCCGACATCGCGGACGACTACGCGTCGATGGGCCTAACGTTGCGCCGCCACCCGCTGGCGCTGCTGCGACCGCGCCTGGCCAAGTGGGGCATCCGAACGGCCGACGACCTGCGCCGCAACGCCAAGGACAAAGCCACCGTGCGCGCCAGCGGCATCGTGACGCACCGCCAGCAACCGAGCACGGCCAGCGGCGTGATCTTCGCGACGCTGGAGGACGAGACGGGGACCGTGAACATCATCGTGTGGCCGGGCGTGGCCGAAGCGCAGCGGGCCGCTCTGCGGGGGTCAATACTGCTGACCGTGCAGGGCACCTGGCAATCCGAGAAAGGCGTGCACTCGCTGGTAGCGTTGAAGCTGCTCAATCACGACCGGCTGCTCGGGCGCTTGCGTGCGGCGAGCCGGGATTTCAGGTGAGCCGCGTGCGGGCGCAAGCGACCTGAGTTCAACCGCCGCTGTTCAACGGGTCGCGGCGGGATGATCCGGATCCAGCATCGTCCCGCGGCATGTGGCCGCGCCGCAGGTGCAGAGGTAGTCGGCCGCCACGGAGCTGGCATCGGCCTGCAGGCGGTAGTCGATGAAAAGCTCCTCGTCCACCTTGAGCTTGCGCAAGGCCCGGAACTCGAGAACGAGGCGGCCGGCAGCATCGTAGGCCTCGGTGGCTTCGCAATTCGGTGCGCAGGCATGGTTGAGATGCCGGGTGGCGTTGCCGCCTCGTCCGGCATCGATGGTGGTGCCATCGGACAGCACGAACAGGTAGGTCAGCTGGTCGTTCCAGGTCTTGGAGTCGATCACGTCGGCGCTGTACCGCTTGCCGTCGTAGAAACCCAGCAATGTCCCTTTGGGCGCGGCGGCGGTGGCGAACGCGCCCAGTCCATGCACGGAGCTGGGGCCGACGCGCAGGAGAGGCGTGGTGAGCAAGGAAAGGCGGGTCAAAGGCATAGCAGATATTCGGGATGACAACAATGAAGACAGAAGCACGCTTCGCGCCAGCGAGAGACGCTGGACCGCGGGGTATCTAACCACGCGACCCCTTCGATCCCCGATCCGCGGACCCGCGCGCAGCGGGTGGGCGGTCCCTGTCGCCCTGCCGAATCCCGATGGATCCAGCCGCGGCGGAGCCTCGCACGGTCGAAGGACGCACGCGCCAGGCCTGGGTCCACACGGCCATGACATCAAGGATCTCATCGAGGACCTCGCTGTCCGTGAGCCCCGTGCGTCGCGGCACGTGGAAAGCGTGGTCGGCGTCGGCAACCTCCTTGACGGACGCGAGCGGCCCGAGACGGGAAGTCACCCGCCGGAATTGCGTGGCTTGAGCGAGTGCATCGCGCGCCCCGTGGATGAAAAGCATTGGCACATCAACCAGCGCCAGATGTCCGGCGCGCTCGACGGACGGCTTTCCGGCGGGATGAAGTGGAAATCCCAGAAAGGCAAGACCGAGAACCGCGGGCAAAGGTGCGTTCGCTTGCGCCTGCGATGTCATTCGCCCACCGAAGGATTTGCCTCCGGCGAAAAGCGGCAGCGATGGCCACAGCGCGTTCGCCCGGCCGACGGCCGCTCGCACCGTCTCGTGTGCGATGGCGGGCGCATCCACGCCGCGTCGGCCCGCCTGCATGTAGGGAAACTGAAAGCGGAGCGTGGCGATCCGGCGCCGTGCCAAGCCGTCCGCCACGGCATCCATGAAGGGATGCGACATGCCGGCCCCCGCACCGTGAGCGAACACGTATGCCGCCTCGACCTGGCGGGGCACCATCGCGATGCCATCGACTGCGCCGCTCTGCGTTCCGATCCTGAGCCGGATGATTCTTTTCATTCCTGCAGCGTACACAGCCCGCATCAAGCCTGTCTCGCTTGGCAGACCACGTTCTTTGATTCTTTCGGCGGCGCGTTGCATCACTGCGCGAACGTCAAGAGCGACGCTTGAATTCTCGCGGCTTATTTTCGCGCCAGCGTCGACCGTCCCGACCCGATGTGCGCCTACACCCAGCACGGTTCGCGCGCCCCACCTTCATGCGCTTCATCTGACCGCCCGGAGAACACCATGAGCGACACAACAGACAACCAAGCGCCCCCGATGAGTCCGGGTGACGACGCGCCCGCCGGCACGCCGGGCACGGGAGAAAGCATTTGCCCGCAATGCGGAGGCAGCGGAGAGGACAGCGGCAAACCGTGCGCGGTGTGCGGCGGAACGGGCAAGGTCAACAAGGGCATCGGCGGCGCCTGAGCGCAGCGTGCCGGCGCGCTTGGAGGCCGTCACCGTCGCCACCAAGACGATGCCTGTCGTGAGAGGCGGGACACGGCGTGGCTCGATCGCCCGATGCACGAATTTTCATTTGAGGTTCCGTCCGCGCGCCCGATCCGCACCGAAAGCGCACGCTCGCGCAGCAACCGTGTTCGCGAACGAAAAACTGTCGCTGGCCTGCAACGAGGCCGCGGGCATAGTTAACGTTTTCCGTTGCAAACCCGCGATGCGCGCAAGGCGTCACGCGAGCAAATGCATGATCGATCGTGGCCGTTGCGGCGGCCCACCCGCCCATGTTTCCATTCACTGCCGAAAGACTTTCATGAAGATCAAACAATTCGTCGTTTCAACTGCCGTAGCGTTCGGCGTGCTCGCCATGCTGGCGCCAACCATCGCATCGGCAGCACCCCATCGTGCGCACAAGGTCTGCAAGGTCGAACGCCACCATCACCGCGTGTGTCATTGGGTGCGCTGAGTCATTGCGAGAAGATAGAAGACCCTCATTTTTTTCGCAGGCCTGCCAGGTGCGAAAGCGAAGCGGCACCTTCAATGCCAAGGACCGCGCGGTACCCGGGTAGCCCCGCGGACTGACACGGAATCAGGGGGGAGCCGCGCATGTCCCCGCGCATGCCCGGTTGGCGTTGGAAGGGGTCACCTTCTGGCGCAATACCCCGTTGATTTCCGCGCCGAAGATCAGCGTGGTCGCGCTGATGTAAAGAAACACCAGGGTAGCGACCACGCCCGCGAAGCTTCCGTACAGCAACGCCAGTTTGCCAACCGTGCGAAGGGTGTACGACAGCGTGCCAGCGGCCGCCACCCACAGCGCCGCGCCCACCAAAGCACCGGGCATGACGGTGTACAGCCGCTGGCGGACGTCGGGCAGCCAGCCGTACAGCAACGCGTACAGCGTCGTCAGCGCCAGAAATGCCGACCCGTAGCGCACGCTGTTGCGCAGCCAGAGTGTCTCCTGCCCGGCGCCCACGTTGGTCGCCAGCAGCCGCCACACGTACGGCATGACGATCACCGAGCTGAACGTCGCCAGAATGGCGAGACCGACCACCACCGTGAACAGCGTGACCTTGATCCGGGCCTTCCAGAAGACAAGCCCTCGCTCGATGCCGTAGGAGCGATTCAGCGCCGAGCGCACTGCCTGCATCCCCGAGGAAGCGGTCCACAGGGTCGCCAGCACGCCCACCGTCAAAAGCGTCTGGTTGCGCTGTGCCAGTACCTGTTCGACGACAGGCTGCAACGCATCGCGCACCACTTGTGGCGCGTAGCCCATGACGCGGCCGGCCAGCGCCGCCGCGTCACCGGGCTGCCCCACAAAACCGGCGGCGGCCGACAGCAGGATCAACAGCGGAAACATGGCGAGCACCCACGAAAACGCGAGGCTGCCGGCTTGGTTCGCGCTCTGGTGCAGGATGTAGTTGCGGACGGCAAGCAGGATGATGCCCAGGCCTGGGGCGCCCGTCGCGGTGCGCCACGCGCGGCCCCATGCCTCGCTCAACCAGCGCATAAGCCGGGCTGCCTGTCAGTTCGTCCGGCCGTGTCGGAATGCGCTTTTCGCTCGAGCTCACCGGAAAAGAGCGGGATGGAAGCCAGGCTGGCTGCGCGGTGAATGAACATGGATTGGCACGGTACGGCAGCGCGGAGGCGGGCCTGTGATCCGCAAGCCATTCAGAGCGTGCGCCTTCATCCCGGCTAGGAGCTGCCGCGTGCCCCCCAGATCAGCGTTGAAATCTTCGGCGACCCGACCCCGGTGAAGCGGTCCCTCAGCTTTTCGAGCGTTGCCAGAACATTGCAGCGCTTCGGTCTTGGGCTCCTGACTGCGCGGCTACAACGCTGCACGCCGTTCCGGCGCCACGATGCCGATGGCACTGCGATCGGTCGCCAGGTAGTGGCGCACCGTAGGTTCGCGATCTATGAGCTTCTTTCGGTCTCCCGGAGCAATGGTGGGCCTTAGCGGCTCCGCGCCCGCGAACGCGCGGACGCTCGCCATCGAATCCCACGCGGAAACAACGGCGACCTCGGTGCTGCCATCTCCCAGGTCGCGAAACAGCGCAGCGGCGCGCTGGCAGCCGGGTTGCGCCCTCAACTCTTTCAGCTTGGTCAGTTCCAGGTACACGCGGCATTCATCGTGCAGGCCGGTGCGAATCCAGAATGTCCATTCGCGAAGAACGTTGCTCTTTGAGGGCATGGGGGAACATGGTCGTGCGTTTCGGACGGGATCGACGCGCTGCCTGAGCGTCTGCAGCCAAGCCGGTGCCAAAGGATTGGCGGAAGCTCGCATCATTCGGCGAACGGATGCGCTTTGACAGGAACGAAGTCGCGGACGCATCACTCGACAGGTCGGGAGAATCAACTTCGCGGCCGGAGACGTGAAGGAGTTCCGGGCGCAAAGTTCAATCAGGCGTCCGACGTCGACGTGCATTTGATGGGTTTCGCGCAGCACGGCCACGTTGACCGCGTGGCGGGATTCCACGCACCGCGTGGCGATCGCGCCGTCCAATGTCAACCGAGAAGATTCCGGCTGGCGATCTTCGGCGCCCTTCGAGGCCATTGTTTTTTCCACCGCTGTTTGACGTCGCCCGGGTGGGGAGCGGCGCCAGCGTGGCGACCACTTTGTCGGCTGGCCGCCGAATCATGAAGGCGATCGATTCTCAAGCGGCGCATCAAGCCATCGCTCGCGCGGTGGCGAGGACAGAACAACGATCACTCTCTTCTCCGCGCCGGGCTTGTGATGATGACGCGGCCGCGGATGATCGTCGGCGTCGCTGGCTTGCCGAACGCGCCTCGGCCCAGGCCGAGCACCCCGGCCCGAACCCCGCTCGAGTTCGTGCCAACGCCTGCCTGCTCAACTTTGTCGCCTCTCGCGACGAAAGCATCGAGCGGAAGATGTCATCGAGCCGGCGCGCGGCTGCTGAGCCGAGGCAGCCGGGGCGACAGGCCGCGGCGCCGCGCGCCGATGCCGGTGACCGTGCCGCAACACACCAGGTTGACCAACGACACCAAGGTGAAGAACACGTCGTGCATCACCAGGCTGCCATAGGCCGTCGCCGTCAGGTTTGCGATCACCCAGGAGCTCCAGGTCAGCAGCGAAAGCGACTGGGCGCCATCGTGGCTGCGCCAGACCACCACGATTCGCGGGATGTAGGTGAAAACGCGCGCCGCGTTGGTCACCACGTAAGCCAGGCGATGCCGCCTGGAAGCCATGTTGGATTGGCGTGAGAGATGTCGAACACCATGTCATCGCGCCGCCGTGCCGCACCGGACGCTCTGCGGCAAAAGACGAAACGGATCGATCCGCGACTTCATGAGAGGCACCTTCAACAGGGTTGCACGCCACGATGACGTGTGAGGCCATTGTAGAAATCAGCCGCCGCCGCGCCTATGCCGCCTTGGCGTCCCGCCATCGCGCGTTCACGGGATGGTTCGCTGCGGCTGGCCTACCGTGGTCATCGGAACCCGCAGCGAGACGCGCGTGCCTTCGTGGCCGTGATGCACCCCGAGTTCGCCCCCCAGCTGCGCCGCCCTCGCGCGCATGTTGCCCATGCCGCGGCCGACGCCCGTTGGCCTCGCGGCGCCGCACCCCTTGCCGTCGTCGACCACCTCCAGTTCCAGCATGCCGTCGGTCTGCTGCAGCCCGATGCGCACCTCGCCGGCGCGCGAGTGCTTGAGCACGTTGGTCAGCGCCTCCTGCGCGATGCGCAGCAACTGCAGCGACGCCTGCGACGACAGTGCGATTCCGCTGTCGGGCACGTCGATGGTCCATGCCGTACGGATGTGCGCCTCCTCGAGCTGCGCCTGCCACCGAAAAAGAAAGTTGCCGATGGCGGTGCGAAAGTCGTCGTTGTCGGGCGCCAGCGCATCGAGTGCCAGCCGCATGTCGGCGATGCAGTCGCGCAGCGTTTCCGCGACCTGCGATCGGTCGATGTCGCCGCGCTCGACCCGCAGCAGCGAGGTAAAGAGCCGCGAGCCCAGGCCGTCGTGGATCTCTCGCATGATGAGCTGGCGTTCCTGCGATGCGGCGTGCTGCCGCTGCAGGACCGACAGCCTGCTGAAGTTGTCGGCCAGATGGCGTTCACGATCGGCGACGCGCGATTCGAGCGTGTGGTTCAGGTCTTCGAGCGCCGCCAGCGCGTGGATGAAGCGCGCGGTG
>JAQGMP010000516.1 GCA_028292285.1 Variovorax sp.
AACAGGCTGTGCAGCATCTCCGTCGACAAGCCATGCACGACCAGACGATGGCCGGCACGCAGCGTCGACAGCGGCACCAGAGGATGCTTGTTGTTGACCAGCACCAGATGCTCCGGTGCGGCCAGCAGGGTCGCCGTGTAGATGCCGATCGTCTCGTCGAGCTGCAGCGAGTTGGCGGCGCGCCAGAAGTCGTTGTCGGTCAGCATCAGCTGATAGAGCGGCGTGAAGAGTTCGATCGCGCTTTGCAGATCGAGGAAGTTGAGCTTGTTGCGCGGCATGGCGTCGAGGCGCACACCGGGATCGCGAATCATCGAAAGGTCCAGATGCTCGGGCTTGCGCAACTCGAGCCCCGCATCGCGCAGCGCCTTGTTCAGGCGGATCACGAAGTTGAAAAGGTTGAGGTCGTGCTTCAGGAACATGTCGTCCTTCAGCGCGTCGATGTCGGCCGGCTCGAGCGGGTTCGTCGCGACCGGCGCCGGCGAGTTGCGGCCGATGAACGCCAGCACCTGCGAGCCCAGATGAAAGTGCCGCAGGATCAACCAATTGGCCTCGGGCGAGACGAAGCGCTTCAAGCCCCACGCCAGCAGCCGGTGCAGCAGCCCGGAGTGCGCCCAGCTGCGCGGCACGAACACCTTGACGATCTGGAACAGGATGATGAAGGCCCGTGCCAGCGGCCGCAAAAACGGCAGCAGGTACTGCCTCGAGGCGGAGCTCGAATCGCCGAGCCACGCGGCCTTGACGTCGTCGGGCAGCGGCGTGCTCTGGTCGAGGTACAGCGCAAGCCACGGGCTCGGATCGCGTTCGTCGTGCGGGCGGGAAAGGAAATCGGGCGTCGGGTGGCTCATTGATTGGATTCTTGGGTCACGCCCTGGAACTGCATGAGGTAGAGCGCGGCGGTGTGCCGAGCGGTGTCGATGATCTTCTGGGGCGCGTCGCCGCGCGTGTCCAGCGCCATCACCATCTCGACGGCGACCAGCCATCGGCTCAGGTGATGCTCGTCGTTGTGGCTGTGGTATTCGAGAAAGCGGAAGACGTCCGGTGGCAGCTTGAGCGCGCTCTTGAGCAGCGGCAGCAACGCCGGCACGATGCGCTGGCCGGTGCCTTCGATGATGTAGATCGCGCCCAGCAGCCCGATCGGGTTGGGCGTTGCGGCGAGCCCGTGCAAATACGCATTCAGTGCCTCACCGCCGGGATTGCGGCGCAGCGCAGCGATGTCGCTCACTGTGCCGCCCGCCTTGCGATAGTCGTCGAACAGAATCTGAAAATCGTTTTGCTCTTCGCCGGCGTGCACGCCGATCAGCTCGGCCAGCGCGGCGTAGTCGCCGGTGAGCGACGCGGCGCCTTCGCGCATCCACAGGCTGCCTTCGCGCACCTGCGGAATCCATTGCGCCATCCAGTTGAGATAGTCGGGCTGCGCGAAGCGGCGGTCGCGAATCTGCCGTACGAGCGGCGTGCGCCAGACGTGCGACCGGTAGTCGTGCCAGATCGAAGCGAGTTCGGTCAGCAGGTCGCGCAGAGCTGCGGGCGCTACTGCGGGATCGTGCGGTGGGGCAATGGCGTCGCTCTCAGCGGCGTGCGCGAGCACGGGCTCATGTGCTGGCGCTTCGGCAAGTCGAGCATGCGCCCTGCCTTCTGCTTGCGCCTGGCGCGACGGCGCATCCGCCGCCTCCACTTCCAGCAGCATGTACGCCGCCATGAATCGGCCCGACTCCGGCACATAGCAAAAGATCTGCTCGCCGGCCTTCACCGTGCGCGTGTGCAGGAACTCGGCAAGCATGATGAGGATCGACGCCGCGCCCGTGTTGCCGCGCCACGCCAGGTTGCTCCACCAGCGCTCGCGCGGGATCGCCAGACCGGCTTTGGTCATCAGGTCTTCCACCACCGGGATGAACTTCTCCGACGAGTAGTGGCACAGAAAGTGATCGACGCGCCGCGGATCGACCCAGCCGTCTTTCACCAGCGTCGCGTACTCATGGATGCCGATGTCGAACAGATGCGGCAGCAGCCGGATGTCCTGGCGCAGCGACAGCGCGCCGGCCGCTTCGGCTTCAGCCCACGAACCGTAGTCGAGGTGGCCGCGCTCGCGATCTTCGGTCAGCCCCATCTGCATGCAGACCGGATAGTCGCCGGAGAATTCACGCTGATGAATCCATCGGATGCGAAGACGCAGGCCGTTGTGACCGGCGAGGGCCGCACCATTGGCGCCGCCGTCGGACAGCAGCAAAGCACCTGCGCCGTCCGACAGCATCCAGCGAAGAAAGTGCGAGTCGAAATCGGTCTCGTAGCCGCGTGCCGCAAAGCGCGAGCGCTTGAAGAGCCGCGACGGAAGCTCGCTCGCCACCGCCAGTGCAGACCGGTGCGCGCCCAGTTCGATGCCTTGGGCGGCCGCCTGAATGGCCGACACGCCGGCGGCGCAAATGCCATGCACCGACAGCGTCTCCATCGGCGGCGCCGCGAGTTCGCCCTGGACCATGTTGGCAAAGCCGGGCATCAGCACGTCGCCGCCGGATGAGCCGGTCGCGAGCAGCG
>JAQGMP010000533.1 GCA_028292285.1 Variovorax sp.
GTGCCCGCGCGCGTGTCGAGGGTCGGGCCGTGCACGCGCAACGCGTCGGGCTCGGTCAGGTCATAGGTGGTCACGCCGTTGGCGCTGGTCGTTTTCAGCCAGTCGGGGTGGGCCAGCGTGTTGTTCATGTCGCGCGCACCGGCTTCCCAATGCTCGGTCACGGTGGTGCGGGAGAACTCGTAGTCTTTCGAATCGAGCTCGTAGGGCCGGTTGCGGTAGATCAGGTGAACGATGTCGATCGGCTTGTGCGTCATCTGCGCGCTCAATGCTTCCACGCTCTTGTCGTTGCGCAAGGCGGCGGGCAGCTTCTTGATGAGGTCGGCCAGCGCTTGTTGCAGGTTGACGTTGGCGGACACCGCATCGGTGTTCATCCGCGTCCGGCTCGAGTAGATGATGTCTTTTTGCCGTTGCGATACTTCGGCCAGCGTCTGCGGCATGGTGCCGCGAGCGCTGAACAGGTCGACCTGCAGCACCACCAGCGGCTGCGTGCGCGGATGCACGTCGAGCACGTACTGCAGTGGCGTGTTCGACACGATGCCGCCGTCCCAATAGTCTTCCCCGGCGATGTGGATCGGCGGAAAGCCCGGCGGCAGCGCGCCGCTGGCCATGATGTGTTCGGGGCCGATCTTTTGGGTCGTGTTGTCGAAGTACACCGAGTTGCCGGTGCGCACATTGACGGCGCCCACGCTGATGCGCATGGCGTCCTTGCGGTTGATGCGATCGAAATCGACAAAGCGCTCGAGGGTCGACTTGAGCTCCGTCGTATCGCAGTAGCTCAGCACCTTGGCGGCGCTTCCCATCAGCATGGCGGGGTCGACACGCGGCTTGAAGAAACCCGGAATGCCGAAGAACACGGCCGACGCCGCGCTCCACTGGTTGAGCATCATCCGGTCCCCGAACACCGACGGCAGTTGCTGCCCGGGCGCCGACGACAGCAGATCCCAGAATGCCTTGAGCTTGCCGATGCGGTCTTTGGGCGCGTTGCCCGCAATGATCGACGCGTTGATGGCGCCGATGGACACACCGGCGACCCAGTCGAGCGACTGGTAGCGCTCGAACAGCGCTTCGTACACGCCGCCCTGGTAGGCGCCGAGCGCGCCGCCGCCTTGCAGCACGAGCGCCTTGGTCGCCTCGCCCATGTTGGACGCGGGTGCCGCAGCAGACCCGAGGCCGGCAAGCGGCACCCGCGGCGGCGGTGATTTGGCAGGCCTGCGGGGAGCAGGAGGGTTGTGTGACAGCAGGGGTTTTTTTGTACTCATCCCTGCTATTGGACACCCCGTTTCTGACAGCCGGCAGACCGGCGTGCAGCGGGGACGAGTTTTTACTTCGGCAACATTTGCCCGCGGATTTCGCCGCCGGGGTTGGCAGCTGTGTGCACATTGGCATACCACTTGCCCGCCATCAGGTCAGCCGCCTGCGCCGGCGTGAGCGTGGCAGTGCCTTCGATCGGGCTGGCCGGCGCGGTGAACGGGACCACCACGCCGGCGTTGGTGCCGGCGACGGCGGGACCATGGAAGTGCGCCGCGGTGGCGGGACCGCTCAGGCCCGAATAAGTCACCTTGTACTTCAGCACGTTGGTGCCCTTGTCGAGCGTGGCTTCGGCCGTGCCGCTGCCGCGCGTCATGTTCGGCGGCACTTCGCTGGCGGCGTTCATGGCGCCGCTGAAGCTGGCGGTGTTGGAGTTCATGCCCATCATTCCGCAGCCGGCAAGGGCCACGGTGGCGACGCCGGCAACGAGGGTGGCGCGCAAAAGGGTGCCGTATCGGTTCATTGGTTTATCTCCAGAATTGAGTCAAAGTGACAGCGCAGCATAGGCACTTGTGCGGTTGCCGTCACGTCGGTCAAACGCGCGACCCGGCGCGCCGCCGGGCGGCGTCGAGGGCTAACCCACCTTGGCAGAACCGAGCGCCTCGCCGCGCGTGGGCGAAGCCCGGCCATCGGCCGGCCGCGCCGCGGCGTCTTTCAGCGACCCTAAGGTGTGCGCATAGACCCAGGTGAACTCGGCCCCCAGCAAGAAAATCTGCGCCGAGTAATAGACCCACACCAGCACCACCACCAGCGAGCCCGCCGCGCCGTAGCCCGACGCCACGCTGCTTTTGCCGATGTACAGGCCGATGAGATGCTTGCCGATGGTGAAGAGCAGCGCCGTGACCGCGGCCCCCACCCACACGTCGCGCCACTGCACCCGCACGCGCGGCATGATCTTGTAGATCATCGCGAAGACGACCGTCACCATCACGAAGCTGAAGACGAAGTTGACCGCTTGCGCCAGCGTCGCCCAGCCGCCGAACAACGGCGACCACCACTTGCCGAGAGCGGCCAGCGCCGCGCTCGCGACCAGCGAGACCATCAGCAAAAAGCCGATGCCCATGATCATGCTGAACGACAGAAGACGCACCCGCAGCATGTTGAAGAGGCCCTTGTTCTTGTCGCGCGCCGGCGCGCGCCAGATGCGGTCGAGCGCGTCTTGCAGCTCGCCGAAGACGGTGGTGGCGCCGACCAGCAGCAGCGCAAAGCCGATCACCGTCGCGACGATGCCCTCGGCCGGCTTGTTGACCGCCTCCAGCATGCCTTGCACGGCCAGCGCGCCTTGGGCGCCCATGAGCCCCGACAGTTGCGCGAAGATCTCGCCGCGCGCCGCGTCGCGGCCGAAGACCAGGCCGGCCACCGAGATGACGATCAGCAGCAGCGGCGCGACCGAGAACACCGTGTAGTAGGCGAGCGCGGCGCCCATGCTCGGGGCGTAGTCGTTCGACCACGACGCGAAGGCCCGCTTCGACAGATCGAACAGGGCGCGAAATTTTTCCGGGAGTTGCTGCAGTTGCATGGGCCAAGTATTGCCCCCGTGTGAGGCAAAGCTGTCAGTCGTGCGCGCGCCCTGCTGACGGCCGCATCGCCAACGATAATCTTCGACAAATGCAACCGGCTCCTTCCAGCGTGTCTACCAGCGTGGCGGCAGCGCCCGACCTCTCGCCTCATCCGCTGCCCCAGTCGCCGCGCGATCTGTTCGTGTCGTTCACCTGGCTCGCACTGCAGGGTTTCGGCGGCGTGCTGGCGATCGTCCAGCGCGAACTGGTCGAGAAGAAGAAGTGGCTCACGCCCGACGAATTTCTCGAAGACTGGGCCGTGGCGCAGGTCATGCCCGGCCCCAACGTCATCAACCTGAGCCTGATGATCGGCGACCGCTATTTCGGCCTGCGCGGCGCCATTGCCGCAGTGGCGGGGATGCTCACGGTGCCGCTCGGCATCATCCTGGTGCTGGCGCTGGTCTACGCGCACTTCGCCACCAATCCGCAGGTGGCGGCTGCGTTGCGCGGCATGGGCGCGGTGTCGGGAGGGCTTA
>JAQGMP010000694.1 GCA_028292285.1 Variovorax sp.
GCTGGAGAACGTGATGGTGGAACCGGTGAGTTCCTCGCGCGCCGCCTTGCCGCTGCGTGCGGACTCGGCCAGCCGGGTGACCTCGCGCGCAAAGCCCCATAGGTCTTGCGCCTCGGCGTGCCGCAGGACCGGCACCATCAGTCCGTTGTCGGTTTGCGTAGCGACGCCAAGGTGCACGGGCCGGTAACGTGTGACGACGCCGGCGTCGTCGTCGAAGCGCGCGTTCATCATGGGAAACTCCTCCACCGCCAAAACAACCGCGCGGGCGATTAAGGGCAGCAGGGTGAGCTTGCCGCGGCTCGCCGCATACCTGGAGTTGATCTGCGCGCGCAGCGCCTCGAGTTCGGTGACGTCGATCTCTTCGACATAGCTGAAGTGCGGGATGCGCCGCTTGGCTTCCTGCATCTTCTGCGCGACCTTGCGCCGCAGCCCGATGATCGGGATCGCTTCTTCGCCGTGGCGTTCGCGCTCGCGCGGCACTGCGCCGCCGGCAGGCTGGCCGCGGGAGGCCAGGTACGCTTCCAGGTCCTCGTGCGTGATGCGACCGGCAGGGCCGCTACCGTGGACGAACTGCAGTTCGATGCCGAGCTCCCACCCGCGCCGACGCACTGCCGGCGAAGCGATCGGTTTTTCGCCCGCGGCGCGCATGGGCGCTACGCTGGTGCGCGTCGGTTCGGGCCTGCTGTGTTGCAGCGGCGGGGCAGGCTCGGGCGAAACCTGCCCCGGCGGCGCAGCCGGAGCTTTCGCCGCGGCCGGCGCTGCCGCGGCGACCGCAGCCACAGCAAGCGCTTTCGCCTTGACGTTGCCGTCTCCCTCCACCTCCAGCCGGATCAGCTCCTCGCCCACAGCCATCAGCTTGCCGGGTCCACCACCCAGCGCCGCCACTTTGCCAGCCACTGGAGAAGGGATTTCCACCGTCGCCTTGTCCGTCATGACGTCGGCAAGGATCTGGTCTTCCTTCACCGTCTCGCCAGGCTGCACCCGCCAGGCGACGAGTTCGACTTCGGTAATGCCTTCGCCGATGTCCGGCATCTTGATCGCATACATGCCCATGTCAGATCTCCAGCGTTCGCTTGAGGGCGGCCGCCACACGATCTGGCCCGGGGAAGTAGGCCCACTCCTGGGCATGCGGATACGGCGTGTCCCAGCCGGCCACCCGCTCGATCGGCGCCTCCAACTCGTAGAAGCAATGCTCCTGCACCAGGGCGGACAGTTCCGCGCCGAAGCCGCTGGTGCGCGTGGCCTCGTGCACGACAACACAGCGCCCCGTCTTCTTCACGGAGGCGACCACGGTGTCCAGGTCCATCGGCCACAGGGAACGCAGGTCAATGATCTCTGCGTCGATGCCGCTTTCCCGCGCCGCCGCTTCGGCAACCCACACCATCGTGCCGTACGCGACGACCGTCACCTGCGAGCCCGCGCGAAACACTGAGGCGGACTCCAGCGGCACGCGGTAGTAGCCTTCCGGCACCTTGCCCATCTGGTGCGACGACCAAGGCACCATCGGCCGGTCGTGGTGGCCGTCGAACGGGCCGTTGTACAGGCGCTTGGGCTCGAGGAAAATCACGGGGTCTTCGCTCTCGATCGCGGCGATCAGCAGGCCCTTGGCGTCGTACGGATTGCTGGGCATCACCGTGCGTAGGCCGCAGACGTGTGTGAACAACGCCTCGGGACTCTGGCTGTGGGTCTGGCCGCCGTAGATACCGCCGCCGCATGGCATGCGGATGGTGAGCGGGCAGGTGAAGTCTCCGGCCGAGCGCGAGCGCAGGCGCGCAGCCTCGGACACGATCTGATCGGAAGCCGGATAGAAGTAGTCGGCGAACTGGATCTCGGCCACTGGGCGCAAACCGTACGCCGCCATGCCGACGGCAGCTCCGACGATGCCGCCCTCGCTGATGGGTGTGTCGAAGCAGCGGGGCTTGCCGTACTTGATCTGCAGGCCCTCGGTCACGCGGAACACGCCGCCGAAGTAGCCGACGTCCAGGCCGAAGACGATGACATTGTCGTCGCGCTCCATCAACACGTCCAAGGCGGAGCGCAGCGCCTGGATCATGGTCATTGGGCGCAGCTCGCCGGAGTGCTCCTGCTGCGCGTCGTCGAGAGTCTTGGTCAGCATTTCAGAACCCCAGTTCTTGCCGCTGGCGGCGCAGGTGCGCGGGCATCTCGGCATAGACGTCGTCGAACATGGTCGCCGGACTCGGGATGTGCCCGTCCAGCAAAGTGCCGTAGCTCTCGGCCTCCTTCTGCGCGGCAGCGACCTCGGCCTCCAGTTCCAGTTGAACCTGCTGGTGCTCCTGCTCCGACCAGGCGCCGAGGCCGATCAGGTGCTTCTTCAGTCTGTCGATCGGGTCTCCCAGAGGGAAACGCTCCCAGTCGTCAGCGGGGCGGTACTTGCTGGGATCGTCCGAGGTGGAGTGCGCGCCGGCGCGATAGGTCACCCATTCGATCAGAGTCGGCCCCAGGTTCTGGCGTGCGCGCTCGGTGGCCCACTGGGAGGCAGCGTACACGGCCAGGAAATCGTTGCCGTCCACGCGCAGGGAGGCGATGCCGCAGCCGACGCCGCGAGCGGCGAAGGTGCTGGCCTCACCGCCGGCGATTGCTTGGAAGGTGGAGATCGCCCACTGGTTGTTGACCACGTTCAGCACCACCGGCGCGCGATACACCTGCGCGAAGGTCAGCGCCGTGTGGAAGTCGGCTTCCGCGGTTGCGCCGTCGCCGATCCAGGCCGAAGCGATGCGGGTGTCGCCCTTGATGGCCGAGGCCATGGCCCAGCCGACCGCCTGGATGAACTGCGTAGCGAGGTTGCCGGAGATGGAGAAGAAGCCGGCTTTCTTGAATGAGTACATCACCGGCAGCTGCCGGCCCTTGATTGCGTCGCGCTCATTGCTCATGAGCTGACACATCAGCTCCACCATCGAGACCTCGTCGCGCCCGAGGAGCAAGCCCTGCTGACGATAGGTCGGAAAGCACATGTCGCCCTGCGCGAGCGTCATCGACTGCGCGACCGAGATCGCCTCCTCGCCGAAGGACTGCATGTAGAAGGAGATCTTGCGCTGCCGCTGCGCGATCACCATCCGCCCGTCGAAGATGCGCGTCTTCATCATCGTGCGCAATCCCTTGCGCAGCTGCGCGGCGGGCACCTCGGGTGCCCAGGGTCCGACCGCGCGCCCGTGGTGATCGAGTACGCGAATCAACGTGTAGGCGAGGTCCGCCGTGCCCAGATGAGTGGTGTCCACCGGCGGCCGCCGCACCGTGCCGGCTTCGGCCAGGTGGAGATACGAGAAGTCGGTGGTGCAGCCGGGACGCCCGGAGGGCTCCGGCACGTGCAGGCGCAAGGCCTGGTGCTGGCTCATGTCTGTGATCTCCTGACGCGGGTCACGCGCCGCAGTTCTACAAAAGAAGGCCGGCGACGGGTAGCCGCAGGCTTCTGAGGACCACACGCGGGTAGGCGAGAGGTGAGCTGAGTCTAGGTGAAAGTCAGGCGGAGGTTGGCGGCATGTTCAGAAAACCGTTCACGCTCCAACAGCATCGTTTTGTGGTGCCGCGTACGCCGGGGACCATCAGGAAGCAGTTCTCACGGAGCGCAACCTACGTCGAGAAAGAAGGGACCGTCTTCGGCAAGGCGTTCGGTCAGCGCTCTTCGAGGTGGCAAGCACGGCAACCGCCCACACACCCCAGCCGAAGGCTTTGCTAGCGCAACGAAGTCAGTTGCACCTCTACTGCCGCGGCCTCAGCCGGTTGCCATGATTGATCCGTTTCGGAGCCAGCGAACTCAGCAAGCCATTTCACCAATCGTCCCCAGTCGCTCAATCAACCATGCTCTCTTGGCTGCGACAGTTTCATTCCGCAAATCCCGTTAGACGAGACGGCATTGATGACCGTCTTGCGCGGCGCCGCAGCGCACGATCGCGCCGCGTTCGGGCACGCGCGTCTGGCTCGCTGCAGGCGTCACCGACCTGCGCTGTGGCATCGACTCGCTGGCGGCCACAGTGCTAGCCGTGCTGCGCGAGGACCCGTACGCTGGACATGTGTTCGAGCGCCTGGAGCGCGGTCGCTTCGTCTGGCCCCAAGCCGACTCGGGCAGCATTGCGCTCAGTTCGGCACAGCTTGCAATGCTGCTCGAAGGCATCGACCGGCGACGACCGGAGCGCACCTGGCAGCCAAGCGTCGCTGTGTGAGCGCGGCCAGTTGAACAGGTCCAAGCGGCCGGGTCATCTCGTTCACAGAGGAAGTCCGGTGGTAACCGCGCAACATCACTGGCACAGTCACCCGCATGACGTTCGAGGAACTGCTCGCCGATCACGCCGTGCTCAGCGGCGAGGTGCGGCGTTTGCAGGAGGCCTTGAAGATCGCGCTGCTCACCGTCGAGAAGCTCAAGGTCGAAGTGGCGTACCTGCGACGCATGAAGTACGGCCGCTCCAGCGAGCAACTCGAACACGCTCAGCTCGAACTGGTCGGCGGCTAACTTGCGCAGCAAGCAGTGATGCCGTCAATGTGGCGTTCGCTCTGCTTGAACACGTCACCAACATCACGCCCTAAACCACCCGGCAGTCAACAATGGCCTCGAGCGGACTAATACGAACGTTCTTTATTCAACCGTTGGGCAGGTGGGCGAGCCACTTGCGGCGCCGGTCGGCGTCAAGGGCCTCGGCGTCTTCATCTTGGCCGCCATCGCGGCGGTAAGTGGCAGCGAGGCTTCGTCGATCACCGGGTGCTGCTTGCCCTCACGACCGGCGGCCACGATGAGGTCGGTGCGCCCGGCCAGGGCCTCGAAGAACGTTTCGCTGCGGTGGCCCACATCGGCCGGGGTCTGCGTGGGATACGCGGCCAGCGTGTCCTCGACCGCTTGTACCATCGCCGGCAATTCTGGCGTTTCCGAAGCCATGTTGATCAATTCCGCCGCCACGATGATTTGCGCCTTGTCGTCCACCGCCGCCTGAGCGTTATAAGCCGCATCGAACCCAAATCAGCCAAGCAGGCGCACGCGCAACAGCCATCGTCGCTCCCCCAAGGATTCCGAGGAGAGAAATACTACGTCACCGAACGCACACCGAACCGGAGATGAGCGTCACGCGTTGAACCTATGCGGTGCTGGGCCGTTCCGACGAGAAGCCGGCGACGCGTCGAAATGCGGGTTTCGATTGCCAAGGTCAGGCAAGGGCGCCCGATCGCGCGCAGGAGCCATGGTCGACGACAAGGGCATCGGCTTGCCTATGATCGATCCGGACGATCTCGAGCAGGGAAGTCGCATTGCAGTTGCCGGCGCTTTCTGGCCGCAGGGTCGAGAACAGGCAAGGCCTGTTGCTCCTCGCGATACGGGCCCAGCGACTCGCGACGGTGTTGTGAGACAGCTGGCGCAATCCAACGAAGGCAAGCTCGTACCCAGATCGGGGAGTGGAATGCGTTACCTGAGTTTGTCGAGTCACCCCTGATGAGTGCCGTCTGAATAATGGACTCTTCGACTGGATCGAGGCTCGTACGAGGTTCGGTGCGCCTCAATGTTTGCGATTTTCAGGGTGGGGGCTGACGGGCTGAGTAGAAGAAGAGACGCTCGCCCCTTGCCGTCGCTGGGCGATTCCCGCGCAGGCCTATCGCTCCGCCCGGGTGACGCTATGCGACAGCTTCCAGCCGCCGGTTGTCTCCATGGCAATGATCGATACCCGGTCACGCATAAACCGATTTACTGCGGCTTCTTGCGAGAACTCGGCCCATGCTCGCGACCTGCCGTTGCTCGACACCGTGCCCCGCTCAAAATCCCAGGGACTGGCCTTGAGCTCTGCGTGGTCGTCAAGGTAGTCGATGAGCGCGACGGCGGCGGGACCGGCGGCGCGGAACTGAGGGGCGGTGTCAAAAGCGTACATGGCTGAGAGCCTATGGGTAGCCATCGCTTCGCTGGTGGGATCGAGCGCCGGGAACGGTTAGGACGTGGCGCTAGTATCCCTTTTTCCTCTGCTTTGCCCCTTTTTTGCCCGCTTTGCCCGCGTGATTGCATGGGGCCCGCCGATGGCGTCCATCCGCCCCGCCAGCTATGTGGCCAGCCCCGTCGATGCCAAAGGCGCCTGCTTCATGCCGTAGGAAGTACGGCGAGTGCAGTGACTATGCCCAGAGTCTTGGCTTGCATCTCGGAAGCAACCGCCGCAGCAAACGGAAAGCTTACTTGCACGATCGTCCCTTTGTTCAGGGTCGCAGAGTTGACGGAAATACGTCCGCGAAGAGCGCGGGCCAACCCACTCAGAATACCCAATCCGAGCCGTTCACCATGCGTGAAATCAAATTCGGGTTTGAGGCCGCATCCGTCGTCCTGCACAATGAGTACGAGCTCCGAAGCGCGTTCCGTCGATCGAAACAGGCGCACAGTAATCGTTCCGGCGTCGCCCGGAGCAAACGCATGCTTCAGCGCGTTCGTGATGACTTCCAGAGTAAGCAAAGACAGCGTCACGGTCCTATCTGCGTCGAACGCAACGTCACACGCATCAACGACGCAACGAATATTCGTGGCGTCCAAAGCTTTCAGGAATTCGTCGCAGAGTTTTTGTATGTAGGGACCGAACTGGACTTCCGCGTTTGCAGGATCGTGCAACTCCCGATGGATCCGCGACAGCATCTCGAACCGGTGCCGCACTTTCCTGAAAGACTCGACGGCCTCTGGCAGGTGTCTTAGTCGACGCTCTTCGACGGCGAGTGCCGTGGCAACGGTCATCAGGTTGTTGGCCACACGATGCTGTAGCTCCTGAAAGAGCGTCGTACGCTGCGCTACCAGTGCGTCTGTCTCGGCCCACAACAGTTCGACCTTATCGAGCGCCTGGGTCATGAAGTCAATCACCATGACGTCAGCGATTGCGACAAAGGCGAAGAAGGCCAACGCGACGGCGCCCTCGGTGTCCAGTGTGAAGCTGTCTGCAGTTCCGACGAACCAGAACCATGCCGCCAAAACCGACAGCAGTGCGCATAAGTACCCTGGCCCGCGGCCTGCAAACAGTGTCGTTAACAAGATTGCCGGAAAAAACGTGAGGAACGGAAATCCGTGCCCAAGATGGCCATTCAGCATGAAACGAACGGCCAGCGCCAGCAGGAAAACCACCAGCGCAAGGCTGTACGCAAGTTTCGCGCTTTTGCGCATGCCGCTCGTGGCACGGAGAACCGCCAGGGCTGAAATCGCCATTAATCTCTTCCGACCTTAGGGAGGCACAGGCTACAGCCGAAGCTGATGTTTTGGTGAGATTTTTGGGAGTCGTTCCAGGCGCCTGGCCCGGACGAACTCGTGCGCCAAGGGCACGCGGCGGCCGCATGGGTCAGCCGCCATAATCATGAGCACGGTGGAGGTCCGGAGCGCATCGTCATCGGTGGCCATTCCGCTGGCGGCATCTGGGCGCGATGCTGCTCTGTACACCTGGCGGGAGCGCTATGGTTTACCGGCGCCCGTCTGCCGGCGCCGTTCTCGTGAGCAGCCTGTTCGACATCGTCCCGTTGCGCTACAGCGATCTCCAACCTGCAATTCAGCTCGACAAGGGACTCGTCACCCGCAACTCGCCGCTGCATCTGGTGCGGCCATCCCGCACGCCACTGGTTCCCGGCTGGGGCAGCTAGGAGCAGCCCTCGTTCGAAGAACAGTCCACTCGGATGCACCGAGCCTGGCTGGACATGAACAACTCTGCCGAGTTGTTCAGCGCCGATCACTTCACTGCGATCGCGGGTTCGAAAGGTCCGACAGCCTGCGCGATGCGCTGCGATGCAACGCACTCTCGACATGCACTAACGGTTGGTGACCAGACGTCTTTGTCCAAAGTCGAAGGCAGCGACCTCAACACCGAGAGTGAATCGCTCGACGCCCTTCCTCAACAGAGGGTTCGGCGCCATGTTCAGCAGTTTTGCAGTCCAAGTTGGTTTATTTCGACCAACATGTCGCTGTGCACCGCTAAAGCTTTGAAGCGCCGATGCAGAATTTTCAGTAGGCAAGGACAACCACGCCATCGGCCGCGCGCACGCCCTGACCCTGCGGCAGCACGAACACCGGATTGATCTCGGCCTCGAGCAGGCGCGCGCCCAGCTGCGCGGCCATCAGCGAGAACGACACGACGGTCGACACTAGGGCGTCGACATCGGCCTTGGGCCGGCCGCGAAAGCCATCGAGCAACGGCCACGTCTTCAGGTCGTGCGCCATGCTCAGCCCGTCTTCCCGGCTCAGCCCGCCTTCGGGCGGCAGCAAGCGCATCGTGCTGTCCTTGAACAGCTCGGCGGCGACTCCCCCCATACCCAGCAGGATCGCGGTGCCCAGCACGTCATGGTGAACGCCCAGGATCAATTCAGTCCCGCCTCCCACCATCTCCTGAACCAGGAAACGGTGCGGCCGCACGCCGGCCCTGACTTCGACTGCCGAGGCCATCTCTTGCAAGCGCGCGCCCACCGTCTCGGCCGTGAGGTTCACCGCGACGCCGCCGACGTCGCTCTTGTGCGTAATATCGGCCGACAGGATCTTGAGCACCACGCGCCCACCCAGCTCACGCGCCGCAGCTTCGGCCTCGGCCGCTGTGGTCACAACGTGCTCCCGCGCGCACGGCACACCGAAACGCGTGAAGAGCTGCTTGGCCTGGGCTTCGTCCAGCGAACCCCGTGGAAGGTCATCGATGGCCACCGCTGCGAGTGCGACGCTGGCTGGCGCCGGCGGCCGCCATCGTCCAGCAGCGAGCATCGCGCCCAGTGCCGCCGAACAGCTCTCCGCGCCGGTGAATGCGGGCACGCCGCGCTGTGTCAACAAGGCACCGGCGGCCGGCGCGTGCGGGCTGAGGTAGGCAATGACGGGCTTGTCCGAGTTCAGCAGACAGTCCTGGATCGCGTTCGCCATCAACTCCGGCCTGCCCACGCCAGACGAGCCGACGATGATCGCCAAGGCGTCGTAGCTGGGACTTTGAAGCAAGACATCGATGGCGCCGCGAAGCAGGTCCGGCTGCAATCCGGCAAGGGTCACGTCGATCGGGTTGCGATCGAGCACTGCATGGTCGCCGGTTTGAAGGGCGCGCAACGCCTGCGCCGTAACGGCATCGGGTGCCGGCGTCTCGAAGCCGTTCATGCCGAGGTCATCCGACACAAGGGTGCCGGCGCCGCCCGTCGATGTCAGGATGGCCACGCGGTTGCCCCGCAACTTGCGTCCGGTAACCAGTGCCACCGGAACGTCGAGCAGGTCATCGAAGGTCCGGGCGCGGATCACACCCACCTGCCGGAACAGCGCGTCGTACATGCTGTCGGCGCCCGCCATGGCGCCAGTGTGCGAGACGGCCGCTTTAGCGCCAGCCTCGGAGCGGCCGATCTTGAACGCGACCACGGGCTTGCCGGCTTGCGCCGCCCTGAGCGCTGCGGCGCGAAACCGGGCAGGATTGCGCACGGCTTCGACATACAGCGCGATGACCTTGGTGGCCTCGTCATCGACCAACAGATCGATGAAATCCGCGAGTTCGAGGTCGACCTCGTTGCTGGTGGCGATCAGCTTGGAAAGACCGATCCCACGGGCTGCGGCCCGCGAGAGCAGCGACCCGAGAATGCCACCGCTTTGCGATACCACCGCGATCGCACCCATGGGGAAATGGTCCATCTCCAAAGCGCCGCTGGCCGACAACACGATGTTGTCCGTCAGATTGACGAGGCCGATCGTGTTGGGGCCAAGCAGGCGCATGCTGCCGGCAGCCTCGATGAGTTGCTGCTGGCGCCGCGCGCCCTCCTCGCCCGTTTCGGTGTAGCCGCTGGCGAGGACGATAGCCGCGGCCGTGCCACGCTCCGCCAGCGCGCGTACGGCCTGGTGCGCTCGCTCTGCACCGAGCAACACGATGCCCACGTCGGGTGCGCCCGGCAGCGAAGCGATATCCGGGAAGCAGCGCAGCCCATTGACCGCGTCGACACGCGGATTGACCGGGTAGATGTCGCCGGTGAAACCATGCTTTTGCAGGTACGCCACGGGCCGGCCCGCGGTCTTGGCCGGGTCGGCCGACGCACCGATCACGGCGACGCTGCGCGGCTTGAGCAAGCGCTCGATGGCAGACGGCGCTTTCATGACGCTGCCTCCTTCTTCTCGCTGCTCTTGGCCAGAAACGCCATGACCGACTCCCGGTGGTCGGTGCTGGTGTAGCAGATGCCCTGGGCTTGGCTGCCTTGTGCAAAGACCTGATGGGCTGAGAGCTCGAAGCTCTGGTTGAGGATCGTCTTGCCCAATGCCAGTGCCGTCGCCGAGCCCTTGCTCATTTCGGCCGCCCAGCGTTGCGCATCGGCGACCAGACTGTCCGCGTCTGCCTTGCGATCCGCGATGCCCAAGGTGAGTGCCTCTTCGGCGTCTACCTTACGGCCGCTGAAAATAAGCTCCTTCGCTTTGGCAAGACCCACGCGGCGCGGCAAAAAGTACATGCCGCCACCGTCGGGGACGATGCCGCGGTGGATGTACGACCAGGTGAAGCTCGCTGCATCCGACGCGATGATGAAGTCGCATGCCAAAGCGGTATCGGCGCCCAGACCAGAAGCGGCGCCGTTGACGGCGGCGATGGTCGGTTTGGGCATGGTGTGCAACAGCGACTGCGTCTGATGCACGCGTTGCTGGCGGCTCCAGCCGTTGAAGGCGATCTCGCCGGCAGGCGCCTGCATGCGACGCTCCATACCTGCAACATCACCCCCGGCGCAGAAGCCTTTGCCACGTCCGGTGAGAACAAGCGCGCGGATGCTCTTCTCGTAGGTCACATGTTCGAGCGCCTCGATGAGTTCGGCGCGCATGGCGTCGCTCATCGCGTTGCGCTTGTCCGGGCGGTTCAGCCACAAGGTCGCGATGCCCGCTTCGACTTCCAGCTCGATGAATTTGTCCGTCATTTGGTTCTCCCTTATTCGTTGGTGATGTGGTTGTCTTTGACCACCTTGCGCCAGCGCTCTTCTTCACCCTTGGCGTATTTGTCCAGTTCCGCTGGCGAGCCGCCGTTGATCACAAGGCCTTCGCCTTCAACGCGCTTGCGAAAGGCCTCGGTTTGCACCGCCTTCTTAGCTGCGGCATTGAGCCGGGCGATGACAGGCGCAGGCGTGCCCGCAGGCACGTAGAGGCCGTACCAGCTGTCGGCGGCATATCCAGGGACGCCGCTCTCAGCGACTGTCGGGACTTTGGCCAGAGCAGGCGACGGAGAGCGCGTCGCGGTGGTCACGGCCAATGCGCGCAGCTTGCCGCTCTCGACGAACGGTCCCACCGCGGACGCTGTGGCGAACATCACGTCGACCTGTCCACCCAGCAGGTCCGTGATGGCTGGCCCGGCGCCACGGTAGGGGATGTGGGTGATGTCGGTCTTGCTCAGGTTCTTGAACAGCTCGCCCGCCAGGTGGGCCGACGTCCCCGAGCCCTGCGATGCGAACGTCAATTTGCCGGGATTGGCCTTTGCCGCGGCGATGAAATCTTTCACCGACTTGAGCGGGCTTTCCGCTCGGACCACCAGCACGTTAGGCGAAACACCGACGAGCATGACCGGGGCAAAGCCCTTCTCGTAGCTGTACGGCAGCTTGGACTGGATGCTGGGGTTCACGACATGCGCGACCGTGGCCATCACCATGGTGTAGCCGTCAGGTGCGCTCTTGGCCACCGCGTCCGTGCCGATGATCGTGCCGGCACCGGGCTTGTTGTCGATGATCACCGTTTGACCAAGTTCCTGGCCCATGGCGATGCCCATCGTGCGGGCGATGAGGTCGGTGCCGCCACCGGGCGAAAACGGCACGACGATCTTGAGCGGCTTGTCGGGAAACGCTGCGCGAGACGGGAAGGCGACGACAGCCGCAACGCAGGCGAGCAGGATAAACAGGATGCTTCTGGCGCTTGCCAGCGACGAGGGCGAATTCATGGTTTGTCTCCGTGATTGCAAAGGATGGCGAGGCTCGTCGACGGCGGCCATGCGCTCTTCTCACCGACAGGTCGAGCTTAGGCTCGACGGGTCCTTACGCGCATCCCCCAATTTCCATTGGATGGAAATAGGGCTACGCTCGGATGCAACCTCTAATCCCTGCACACCATGGACCCTCCCACCGCCCCTGCACCCCGAAGATCCCATCACCAGGACCCGGTTCTGAACCGGTCATTGGTCAGAGGGATGGAGATCCTGCGAGCCTTCAGGCCGGGTGCCGACCTGCTGGGCAATGGCGACATCGCCGAGCGCACGGGCCTGTCGCGAGCGACAGTGAGCCGCCTCACACAAACGCTTGTGGAAAGCGGGTTCCTGGAACACGATCGCCGCCGGAGGTCCTATCGACTCGCTGCTCCGGTGCTCAGCCTGAGCCACGCGATGCGAACCGGCTCGCCTGTGTTGGCGGCCGTCGGCCCACTCATGCGCGCGCTGGCGGAAAAGGCGCGCATCAACGTTGGTCTCGCGGTACCGGACCGCGAAGACATGGTGTACTTGGAATCCGTTCGATACAACCGAAAGGTCGCGTTGCGGAACGTGGCGGCAGGGCAGCGTGTTCCGGTCGAACTGACCTCGTTGGGCCGCGCCTATCTGGCGGTGGCACCCGACGCCGATCGACGTGCACTGTTGGCTAAGTTCAGAGAAGCACGCCGCACCGGCTGGAGCGCGATGCGCCAGGAAATTGCCGCAGCCATGGCGAACGTCGAAAGCCTCGGCTACTGCTCAGCGTCCTGGCAACCGGAGGTCGTCGCACTGGCCGCTCCACTTCTTCTGCCGGGCAATCTGATCTACGTCCTCAACGTGAGCGTTACGACGCCCGCGAGCATGACGGACACAGAGAAAGAATTGCGCGGGCCGCTGCTGGCCCTGCGTGACGAAGCACTGACGCGCTTGTCGGCGCTGGATTGATTGCCCCGAGCAGCGTGGCAGTGACCTTGCGAACGCTCTCGCCCAACGTCCACGGGTTCAGCGATTGCTACGCGAACGTCTCGATAACTGGCGGTCGTCGCGTGCGGCGAGGGCTGCATCTGCCGCGCGACAGAAGCGACCGAAGGCAATCGCAAGCAAGGGAAGTCGCGCATCGCCGGCTTCGCCCGCCGCGACCACAAGCCCGCTGTCTTTGCGAAGATGCTGACGTTGCTTGTCACCTCGGCATCCGTGCTCGCACGCATCTGCGGCCCGCGGTCGGAAGTATCCAGGACCCTGCGGCACCGCCTTCCTCAAGGTCCAGAACCACAGCGGGATCACCCGGATAACCAATTGGAATGCCCGTTCAGATAGCTGCGGATCAGGTTGTCTTTTCTCGGAGCATTTGCAATATGGCCTTGATGGCGGCCCGGTACCCGCCGGGTCCGAGGCCGGCGATCACCGCGGTGGCCACCGCGGACATGTAGGAGTGGTGGTACATCTCCTCGCGGCGATGGATGTTGGAGATGTGGACCTCGATGATCGGACCTGGAAACATCTTGAGCGCATCCATGATGGCCATGGACGTGAACGAATAGGCCGCCGGGTTGATGATGATTCCGCTACCCGTGTCGATGGCCTCGTGGATCCAGTCAATCAACTGGGTCTCGCTATTGGACTGGCGGAATTCTAAAGGGATCGCCCCGGCTTCGTCGCGGCACATTGCCTCGATTTCGGCGAGCGTGGTCTTGCCGTAAATCGCAGGCTCGCGCTTGCCGAGACGGTTGAGATTCGGGCCATTCAGGATGAAAAGGGGTTTGGTCATGTGTGAGTACGCTCGCAAGAAAGGGGTTTCAGGGGCCGCCATGGAACAGCTTCGCCGGGCCGGTGACGAGCCAGGGAAAGAAGACCATCAGGAACATGATCAAGAACTGCGCGATCATGAACGGCATCACGCCTTTGGTCACTGTGTCCATCGACATTCGACCGACCCCGGCCACCACGTTAAGCACCACGCCAACCGGGGGCGTGACCAGCCCGATGGCGTTGTTCATGATGAACATGACCCCGAAGTAGACCGGGTCGATCTTGGCGGCGATGACGACTGGCATCAGTACCGGCGTCAGGATAAGGATGGTTGGCGTCATGTCCATCGCGGTGCCGACGACCATGACCAGCACCATGATCGCGACCATCAACAGGATGGGACTGTCAAGGAAGGGTTGGAGCATGCCCACCACCTTGCCGGGCAGGTCCGCGACTGTGATGAGCCAGGCAGAGACCATCGCCGCGGCCACCAGGAACATCACCACCGCAGTGGTCTTGGCCGCCTTCTTGAAAATGCCGCACAGCTGCGAGAGCTTCAGGCCACGATAGATGACCGTGGCGACAAACAGGGCGTATACCGCGGCCACCACGCCTGCTTCCGTCGGCGTGAACACGCCCATGCGCAGACCGACCAGAATGATCACTGGCAGCATCAGCGCCCAGCCACAGCGGCGCATCGTGGTGAGCAGTTCCTTCAATGGCTTGCGCGGCGGAGGCACCACGCCTTCGTTGCGGGCGACGTACGCCCAGGTAACCCACAGCGCCAGCCCCATCAGCAAGCCGGGCGCGATACCAGCCATGAAGAGCTTGGAAATCGAGACGTTGGCCGTGACGCCGAAAATGACCAGTCCGATTGACGGCGGCAGCACCGGCGCAATCACGCCCGACGCTGCAATGAGACCGGCCGCGCGATGCGGCGCGTGGCCGGCGGCCACCATCATCGGCAGCAGCATGGCGGTCAGGGCGGCAGCATCGGCAATCGCGCTGCCCGATAGCGCCGAAAGCATGATCGACGCGACGATGGTCACGTAGCCCAGGCCGCCACGGATGTGTCCGACAAGCGCCATCGCGAATTCGACGATGCGCTTGGACAGTCCGCCTTCGTTCATGATCTCGCCAGCCAGCAGGAAGAAGGGCACTGCCAACAGGGGGTAGCTGTCGGCTCCGCCCAGCAAGTTCTGCGCGAGGATCTGGGATTCGAACAGGTCCATGTGCCACATCAGCGCCACGCCGCTGACCAACAACGCAAACGAGATCGGTATGCCGATGGCCATGGCCAGCAGCAGGGCCCCGAGGAAGATGGTGAGTGTCATGGTCGCTCGTTGTGTTCAGCGTTGTTTGGTGAGGTCCACGCCATGCGGGAGGTCGAGAGCGGCCATGTCTTCGGATTCCTGGACCATCACCAGGTCGTCATCGTTCATGTGGCCGGTGAAGAGCAGCCACAGGTCCAGCAGCAGCACGACGCATGCGCAGGCCGAGAAAGCCACGCCAGCCGCATGCAACACGGCCATCGGCAACTGGGTGGAAGGTGCCAGCACGTCCATGTTGATGCTGGTCTGTTCCAGCGCGCCCCTGAACACCAGGTAGCAGACATACAACATGGTCAGATGGCCGAGTACAAGGCAGATCTTTTTGCCGAGCGGGGGCAGGCGCGACACCACGGCGTCGGTGCCGAGGTGGGCATGCTCGCGCAGCGCGACCACGCAACCCATGAAGGTGATCCACACGAACAGCCAACGCGAAATTTCCTCGGACTGCGTGATCGACGAGTTGAAAACATAGCGCAGAACCACGTTGCTGAAGACCAGCGCCACCATGATCATGAGCGCCACGGCCATCACGTTGGTGACTCCGCGGCAGAAAGAATCGATCAGCTTTACCATGCCTGCTCCTCTAAAAGACCCGTTGCCGCAACAAGCCCTCAGCGGCACCGCGGGGCTCCAAACCGACCGCCAGCTCCAAGTCTCACGGATCGGAGCGGGCTCGGATTTTCAGAATCAGAACTTGGACACGCGTTCCAGTTCGGTCTTGAAGAGCGCCATCACGGCCGGGTCGTACGCAGCGGAAAACTTGTCGTAGATCGGCTTGACCTCGGCGCGCATGCGGGCCGTCTCGGCGGGTGCAACGGCGTTGTACGTCATGCCCTTAGCCTGGAGTTCGACCAGGGCCTTGCCGGCGGCATCGCGGCTCGCCGAGCGCTGGTAGGTCTGGGCTTCGGTGGCGGCTTCCTGCAGCAGCTTGTGCTCCGCCGGTGACAGCTTGTCCCAGAAGCGCTTGCTGATCTGAATCGGGTTCGTCGCATACACGTGGTTGGTACCGCTGACGTACTT
>JAQGMP010000567.1 GCA_028292285.1 Variovorax sp.
CTCGACGTCGTCAACCGCGAAGGCATCGCGCTCGGCAGCGTTCGGGAGTTGCTCGCAACGGGCCCTCAAACCACGCTGGTTCTGACGGCCGAAGAAGACGGCAAGCCGATCGAACGCATGGTGCCGTTCGTGTCCGTCTATGTCGACAAGGTCGACCTCGCCGGCCGGCTGATCACTGTCGACTGGCAGCCCGAGTACTAGGCGCCGAGCGTCAACTGCTCATCGAACCGCCATGCGCTTCGACCTCATCACGCTGTTTCCCGAACTGTTCGCGCCCTTCTTCGCAAGTGGCGTGACGCGGCGCGCCTACGAATCGAAGCAGGTCGAAGTCGTCTTGTGGAATCCGCGCGACTTTGCGCAGGGCAACTACAAACGCGTGGACGATCGACCCTTCGGCGGCGGCCCGGGCATGGTCATGATGGCCGAACCGCTCACGGCTTGCCTCGATGCGGCGCAGGCTGCGCGCGGGGATTCGTCGGGCACCGCGCCCGTGGTGCTGTTCTCGCCCATCGGCGACGTGCTGCGGCATGTGGCGGTCGAACATTGGTCGGCGAGCGAGGGCGCGGTCTTGATCTGCGGGCGCTATGAAGGCATCGACCAACGCTTTATCGATGCGCGCGTCACGCACCAGATCAGTCTGGGCGATTTCGTGCTGTCAGGCGGCGAAATTGCCGCGATGGCGCTCTTGGATGCGGTTGCCCGACTTCAGCCCGGGGTGCTGGGCGACGAAGCGAGCCATGCACAAGACAGCTTCAATCCGACGCTCGACGGCCTGCTCGATTGCCCGCATTACACGCGCCCGGAACAGTGGAGCGGGATGCGCGTTCCGACACCGTTGATGTCCGGCCACCACGTGCAGATCGAGCGCTGGCGCCGCGATCAACGCCTCGCGATCACGGCCGCCCGGCGCCCCGAACTCATTCAGGCCGCACGCGCGGCAGGTCGTCTCGATGCCGCAGACGAGGCCTTCCTGCGGAAAAAGCTATAATCGTCGACTCCCGATCCTCTGCCCGGCCGTGTGAGGCACTTCGACTCTTAGGAGCTCGGACCGCCAAACGCCTTTTGTGTAGCGCGAGCACGATCGACATCAGGAAATCATGAACCTCATCGAAACCCTCGAGCAGGAAGAAATCGCCCGCCTCGACAAGAAGATCCCCGTTTTCATGCCCGGTGACACGGTCATCGTCAGCGTGAACGTCGTCGAAGGCACCCGCAAGCGTATCCAGGCTTACGAAGGCGTCGTGATCGCCAAGCGCAATCGCGGCCTCAACAGCGGCTTCACGGTGCGCAAGATCTCCAGCGGCGAAGGCGTGGAACGCACGTTCCAGACCTACAGCCCGTTGATCGCAGCCATCGAAGTCAAGCGCCGTGGCGATGTCCGCCGCGCCAAGCTGTACTACCTGCGTGAGCGCAGCGGCCGTTCGGCACGCATCAAGGAAAAGCTGCAGCTTCGGAGCAAGACCGCAGCGCCGGCAGCTGCTGCGCAATAAGCAGCCCGCAGGCCTCGTGCTACAAAAGCCGCCGTCAGGGCGGCTTTTTGCATTGGCTCGGCGTGTTCCGTTTGGCGCGACTGTGATTTTTGTCGTGGCGCGCTATGGTTGGTGCTGCGTTGCCTCTCTTCGCAGTCCGCAATTCGTCGCTTTACCCCATCGAAGCCAACCTTCTTTCTCTCCATGCAACCTGCTCCCATCGAACCGATCAACGCGGCGCCTTTTGTGCCGATGCCATCGTTCGACCCGCGAACGGTGCCTGTCGCCGCAGTCGACGATCATCTGCCCGCGGTGGCCGCGTCGCAATTGACCGACGCCGCGTTGCGCGCGCGCTTTGCCGCTCCGCCGACCTGGTCGCCCGAAGTGTGGCGCGAGCCGCGCTTTGCCGACCGCGCCCCGGCGCAGGCGGCGGTGTTGGTGCCGATCGTGATGCGCGATGTGCCGACCGTGCTGCTGACCGAGCGCACCACGCACTTGTCGACCCATTCGGGCCAAGTGGCGTTCCCGGGCGGCCGGGTCGACCCCGAGGACGTCAACGTCGCTGCGGCGGCAATGCGCGAGGCGTGGGAAGAGGTGGGGCTCGAGTCGCGCTTCATCGAGGTGCTGGGGAGCTTGCCGACCTACACCACAGGGACTTCCTTCATCATCACGCCGGTGGTCGCGCTGGTGCGACCGGGCTTCGATCTCACGCTCAATCCCTATGAAGTCGCGGACTCGTTCGAGGTGCCGCTGGCGTTTCTCATGAATCCGGCTAACCATCGCCGCCATACGATCTCGTGGGAATTGCCCGAAGGCGGATCGCAGCGGCGCGAGTGGTTTTCGATGCCTTACCAGGACGGTTCCCAAGAGCGTTTCGTGTGGGGCGCCACGGCCGGCATGCTGCGGAACCTGTACCGCTTCCTGAGCGCCTGACCTGCCGACAGCGAGCACCGCAGGCCCCCGTCGCTATCATCGAAGGATGAGCTTTTTTGCCATCCTGTGCGCGTTGCTGATCGAGCAGGTGCGGCCGCTCGCTTTTCACAACCCGATCTATGGCGGCGTGCTTGCCTGGACGCGCTGGACCAGCCGCAACTTCGATGCCGGCAAGCCGCATCACGGATGGATCGCGTGGGCGCTCGCGGTGTTCGTGCCGACGCTGATCGGGCTCGGCGTGCATTGGCTGTTGATACTTACCCTGGGCTTGCCTTTTGCCGTGCTGTGGAGCATTGCGGTGTTGTATGTCACCCTGGGCTTCCGCCAATTCAGTCATCACTTTACCGGCATCCGCGATGCACTGGACGACGGCGATGAGCCGCTCGCACGGGCGTTGCTGGCGGAATGGCAGCGTGTGGACGCCGCCGACTTGCCGCGCAGCGAAATCGTGCGCCACGTGATCGAGCATTCGGTCATCGCGGCGCATCGGCACGTGTTCGGCGTGCTGGCGTGGTTTTCGATTCTGGCTGCCTTCGGGCTCGGGCCTGCAGGCGCGATTTTCTATCGCATGAGCGAATTCGTGGCGCGCTACTGGGCGCACAAGAGCGACGCGGCGAACCAGCCATCGAGCGTCTGGGTGCAGCAGGCGGCGGCGCAGGCCTGGGGTGTGATCGACTGGTTGCCGGCGCGCATCACCGCGCTCGGCTTCGCGGTGGTCGGCAGCTTCGAAGAAGCGATCGACTGCTGGCGCAACGACGCCAGCCGTTTCCCTGACCCCAACGATGGCGTGATTCTGGCGGCGACTTCGGGCGCGGTGAACGTGCGGTTGGGCGGCGGCACCCTGAGTGCGGTGCCGATAACCGACCCATTGCCTCGTGCGCAGGCCGGCGATCCGCTGCTGGGCGCGCGCAGCTTCGACAGCGGCAGCACGCCGGGGCGCGAGCCCGAGCCGGCGCACTTGCGCAGCGTGGTCGGCCTGGTGTGGCGCTCGGTCGTGATGTGGATGGTGTTGCTGGCGCTGCTGACGCTGGCACGCCTGCTCGGTTGACCCGGGTACCCGGGTGAGCGCGCCCGTGTCGAGCTTCTGGAGCCCGCGCATCGCGGACCTGCGGCCCTATGTGCCCGGCGAGCAACCGCGCATCGACAACCTCGTGAAGCTCAACACCAACGAGAACCCGTATCCCCCGTCACCGCTCGCCATCGATGCGATACAGCGTGCCTCCGAAAACGGGCTGGAGCTCTATCCGGATCCGACCTCCATGGCTCTGCGCGAAACAATCGCGCGCCGGCATGGCCTCGCCGCGCAACAGGTGTTCGTCGGCAACGGCTCGGACGAAGTGCTCGCCCATGCGTTCTTCGCCTTCTTTCAGCAGGATGCGCCGCTGCTCTTGCCCGACATCACCTACAGCTTCTACAAGGTGTACGCGCAGCTCTACGGCATTGCCTGTGCGCTGCAACCTGTAGACGACCGCCTGCGCATCGATGTCGACGCGCTCGCGGCGAGAGCATCGAAAGCCGATCAGGGTTGCGGCGGCATCGTCATCGCCAACCCGAATGCGCCGACCGGCATCGGCCTGGCGCTCGAACGCATCGAGCAACTGCTCATCGCGTGCCCGCATCGGGTGGTGCTGGTGGACGAGGCGTATGTCGATTTCGGCGGCGAGAGCGCACTGCCGCTGATTGCGCGCCATGCGAACCTGCTCGTCGTGCGGACCCTGTCGAAGTCGCATTCGCTGGCCGGTTTGCGCGTGGGATTCGCTTGCGGTCAGTCGCATCTGATCGAGGCATTGACGCGCGTCAAGGACAGCTTCAACTCGTACCCGCTCGATCGCCTCGCCAGCGCTGGCGCCATCGCGGCGCTCGAGGACGAGCGCTACTTCGAGTCCACGCGCAAGGCGGTGATGGACACGCGCGAGGGCCTCAGCTTGCAGCTCGAAGACCTGGGCTTCGAGGTGTTGCCGTCGCAAGCCAACTTCGTGTTCGTCCGCCATCCGAACCATGATGCGGCTGCGCTCGCCGCGGCCTTGCGCGAACGGGCTGTGCTGGTGCGCCATTTCACGCAGCCGCGCATCGCGCAATTCTTGCGGATCAGCATCGGCACGCGCGATCAGTGCAGCGCGTTGGTCGACGCGCTGCAGGCCGCGCTCGGCTGATGCGGCGGACCAGCTTCGTTCGCGATCCCGGCCGCCGTCCCGGGGGCGGAAGTGCCGGTCTTGCCCGCAATGTCCGTTGGACCGTCGCCTTCGTTTCGGCCGTCGCGTTTGTCGTGTCGTGGTCGGCGCTGTGGGCCGCCCCGGCGCACGCTGCGGAATGCCCGGCTGCGCCGAAGGTCGCGGCGAACCGGATCACGCCGACCCAAGGCGAGCCTCGCGATCGCGGCTTCCTGTGGCGCATCAGTGCCGGCGGCCGTGCGTCGTGGCTGTACGGAACCATTCACATCAACAGGCAATCCTGGGCATTGCCTGGCCCGAAGACCGCCGCGGCTCTGCGCTCCAGCAACGCGCTTGCGCTCGAGATGGACCTGGACGATCCATCGGTCCAGCAGCGTTTCGCCAAGCTCATCTCACGCCATGCCGGCGAAATGCCGGCGGCGCTCGTGCCGCGCGTGAATGCCCAATTGGCCCGCGTTTGCCTGCCTGAAGCGCTGGTCGGCCAAATGCACCCATCGATGTTGCTGAGCACGATCGAATTGATCGGCCTGCGCGCCGAGGGCTTGTACTTCGAATACGGCGCCGACCAGATGCTGGCCGAACAGGCTCGCGTCGAACGCAAGCCGATCGTGTCGCTGGAAACGCCCGAGGTGCAGGCCGACGCCATGTTCGGCCCGGATGCGGCGGTCGATGTCGACGAGCTCAGAGAAGCACTCGAAGCGCTGGAGGGCGACCGCTCCGAAGCCTTGACCCGAACGCTGCTGAAGGCATGGGCGGCATCGGATCTGCCCACGCTCGAAAGCTATGCGCGGTGGTGCGACTGCATGACCACGCCAAAAGAAATCGCCGCGACCAAGCGCTTGATCGACGACCGCAATCCTGCGCTGGCCGATGCCATCGATGCGCTGCATCGCAAAGGCGGCGGCGTGTTCGCCGCGGTGGGTGCGCTTCACATGATCGGGCCGGCAGGTTTGCCCGAGCTTTTGCGGCAACGCGGCTACCGCGTGGAACGTGTGGCGTTCGCACCAGGCGCGGCAGTCATGCCGCGTGTCTCACGACGTCCTCAGTAGCGCGTCTGGCTCAGCTCGGCGAACAGTTCGCCGTAGATCTTGTAGCGGGCCGCACTGATATCGCCGGGTTTGCCGGCGGTTTCGACATTCGCGATCACCCCGCAGCCGGGCTCGTGCAGATGCGTGCAGTTGTAGAACTTGCAGTCGTTCGCATGCGCGGCGATGTCGGGCATCAAGCCGGCCAGTTGCGTCGGTGCGATGTGATGCAACCCGAATTCCTGGAACCCCGGCGAATCGATCAACGCGGTCTGGTGCTCGGCGTCGACCCAGTACCAGGTCGTGCTGGTGGTCGTGTGCTTGCCCGAATTCAGCGCTTGCGAAATTTCACGGGTCAGCGCGGTGGCACCGGGCACGAGCAGATTGATGAGCGTGCTTTTGCCCGCGCCGGAAGGGCCGAGCACCAGAGTCGTCTTGCCGGCCAGGAGCTTCATCAGCGATTCGCGATCGGCTTCGCCAGAAGCCTTGAGCGACAGCGGCAACACGCCATGCTTCATGCGCCGATAGGGCCCGAGCTTGGCCCACGCGCGTTCGAACGGCACCGCCAGGTCGCTCTTGTTCAACGCGATGATCGGCGTGATGCGCTCGGCTTCGGCCGCGATCAATGCGCGTGCAAGCTGGTGCTCTGAAAAGTCCGGCTCGGCGGCGATCAGGATCAGCACATGATCGAGGTTGGCCGCGAACGATTTCGTGCGGATTTCGTCCTGCCGATAGAACAGGTTGCGACGCGGCAGCACCTGTTCGATGGTGCCCTCGTCTTCGGTCGCTTGCCAGCGCACGCGGTCGCCGACGACCGCCTGGCTTTTCTTGCCACGCGGGTGGCAGATCAGTCGCCCGCCTTCGGGCGTTTCGACGAGGCAGTGGCGGCCATGGCTGGCAATGACGAGGCCATCGCGCAGCGCGGCGCCGCCGGGGAGATCGCGCGGCTGCTTAGCCAACGGCGCGATACCTCATACGCCGCAGTTCATGCGGCGGAACCCGTCGTCAGCAGCGCTTCGGCCTGGCGGGCGCAGTCGAAATCGGTGGCTGAAAGCCCGCTCACGTCGTGCGTGTTGAAGCGCACCACGCAGCGGTTGTAGTGCACCGACAGATCGGGATGGTGGTCTTGCGTGTGCGCGATAAACGCCAGCGCGTTCACGAAGGCCATGGTCTCGAAGTAATTCCCGAAGTGATAGGTCTTTTCGATGGCGACATCCGCGCCATCGCCGCTCAGCTTCCAGCCATCCAGCTTCGACAGGCCGGCGACGATTTCGGTCGCGCTCAGCGCGCGGCGCGGCAGGACTTTCCAGTCTTTGGGTTTGAACATGCTCTCGCTCATGGTGCGCTTTCAGGTCAGGCTCCCGCCGGCGCGAGCGACATGCGCTCGAGGCGTTCGGAGGCGGGGGGATGCGAGTAGTAGAACTTGACGAAAACCGGGTCGGGCGTCAGCGTCGAGGCGTTGTCTTGATAGAGTTTGAGCAACGCGGCCGACAGGTCGGCACCGCTCGTTTGCGAGACGGCATAAGCGTCGGCCTCGAACTCGTGCTTGCGCGACAGGCGTGCCGACAGCGGCGCCACGAAGAAGCCGAAGACCGGCACTGCGACCATGAAGAGCAGCAAGGCCAGTGCGCTGTTGGGCGCGCCCATGTTGGGCTGCACGCCGAGGCCGGTGAAGAACCAGCTTTGCAGCGACACCCAGCCCAGCAGCGCGAAGCCCGCCAGGCTCAGCGCGAACATCGCGACCAGCCGTTTCACGATGTGCTTGTGCTTGAAGTGGCCGAGTTCGTGCGCGAGCACAGCCTCGACTTCGGACGCGCTCAACTGGCGCAACAGCGTGTCGTAGAACACCACCCGCTTGCTGGCGCCGAAGCCGGTGAAGTATGCGTTGGCGTGGGCGCTGCGCGTGCTGCCGTCCATCACGAACAGTCCCTTGGCCGCGAAGCCGCAGCGCTTCATCAACGCGGTCACGCGCGCCTTGAGCGTCGGGTCGTCGAGCGGCTTGAACTGGTTGAAAAGCGGCGCGATAAAGCTCGGGTAGATCAGCATCAGCAGCAGGTTGAAACCCATCCACGCGCACCAGGCCCAAAGCCACCAGAAGGTTCCGGCGGCGCCCATCAGCCAGAGGATCAGCGCCGCGATCGGCAGGCCGATCACCGCGCCGAGCGCCAGCGACTTGGCCGCGTCGGCCAGCCACAGCTTGAGCGTCATCTTGTTGAAGCCGAAGCGCTCTTCGAGCTTGAAGGTTTGCCAGAGTGTGAAGGGCAGTTCCAACAGCCCGCCGATGGCCGCGAACGCCACGAGCAGCGCCAGTTGTTGAAGCATGCCGCCACCGAGCCAGGAGAGCAGCAGCTTGTTGACGATATCCAGGCCGCCGAGCAGCGTCCAGCCCAGCAAAATGATGGCGCCCCAAGCCATTTCGATGAGCCCGAAGCGCGATTTGGCAATGGTGTATTCGGCCGCTTTCCGGTGTGCCTCCAGACTGATGGTCTGCGCAAACGGCGCTGGCACGGTGTCGCGATGACGGGCCACGTGGCGCACTTGGCGCGAGGCGAGCCAGAACTTCACGAGCAGGCCGGCCACCAACGCGGCGGCGAAGGCAAAAGTGAAGAGGATCGATGGGGACATGGGCCGCGAGTTTAGTCTTCGACCCCGTGTCGCGCAGTCAGCCGACATCGACAGACCATCGGCGACAATCTCCCGATGCCTGAACCTATTGATTCGACCGGTGCTTCCGCTGCCGACCCGACGCCTGCCGTTGCCCCCGCGGTGCTCAAAAAGAGCGACATGAACCTGGTCTGGCTGGATTGCGAGATGAGCGGGCTCGACCCGGAAAAAGAGCGGTTGATCGAGATTGCCGTGGTCGTCACCGGTCCCGATCTCACGCCTCGCATCGAAGGTCCCGTGCTGGTCATTCACCAGACCGACGAACTGCTCGATGCGATGGACGCGTGGAACAAGGGCACGCATGGCCGCAGCGGCCTGATCGACAAGGTGAAAGCGTCGACCCTCGACGAGGCGGCAGCCGAACAGCAACTGCTCGATTTCATTTCGAAATACATCCCGAAGACCAGTTCGCCGATGTGCGGCAACACCATCGGGCAAGACCGGCGCTTTCTGGTCAAGTACATGCCGAAACTGGAGGCGTACTTTCACTACCGCAACCTCGACGTCAGCACGCTGAAGGAACTCGCCAAACGCTGGAAGCCGAGTGCGTACAGCAGCTTCAAGAAGCAGCAGGCGCACACCGCACTGGCCGACGTGCACGAGTCGATCGAAGAGCTGGCGCACTACCGCACCACCTTTCTTCGTTTGACCGACTGAACATTAGGTAAAAACCCGAAGCCATGCGATAATCGATGGCTTCGCTG
>JAQGMP010000613.1 GCA_028292285.1 Variovorax sp.
CACTCGACGTCTATTACAAGACCCGCGCCCTGAAGCCGCTGCGGCCCAACCAGATGATCTACTGGCAGAACTACCCCAAGTTCTTCGTCAGCCAGCAAAAATCATGGTGGGGCGACAAGGCGCAGGCCGACAACAACTGGGCCTTCGACTACCTGCCCAAGATCGACAAGCTGTACGACGTGCTGCAGGCCTTCGAGCTGATGAACAAGGGCGCCATCAACGGCTACATCTGCCAGGGCTTCAACCCGGTGGGTTCGTTCCCCGACAAGAAGAAGATCATCGACGGGCTGAGCAAACTCAAGTTCCTCGTCACCATCGATCCGCTGGTGACGGAGACCAGCGAGTTCTGGAAGAACTACGGCGAATTCAACAACGTGACGAGCGCCGACATCCAGACCACGGTGTTCCGCCTGCCGTCGACCTGCTTCGCCGAAGAAGAAGGCTCGCTCACCAACTCCAACCGCTGGCTGCAGTGGCACTGGAAGGGTGCGGAGCCGCCGGGCGAGGCGATGGAAGACATCGACATCGTGGCCGGCATCTTCACGCGGATTCGCGCGGCGTACGCGAAGGACGGCGGAGCCTTTCCCGACCCGGTCGTCAACCTCACCTGGCCGTACAAGATCGCGCATTCGCCGTCAGCGCAAGAGCTGGCGATGGAATACAACGGCCGCGCGCTGAAAGACCTGGCCGACCCGACCGATGCCACCAAGACGCTGGCCAAGGCCGGCGAGCAGCTGTCCGGCTTCGGCCTGCTGCGCGACGACGGCAGCACGGCATCGGGCTGCTGGATCTACAGCGGCGCGTGGACGCAGGCCGGCAACCAGATGGCGCGGCGCGACAACTCCGATCCGTACGGCATCGGGCAGGCGCTCAACTGGACGTGGGCCTGGCCGGCGAACCGTCGCGTGATCTACAACGCCGCCTCGGTCGATCCGGCCACCGGGCAGCCGTGGATCGCCAAGCGCACGCTCATCAAGTGGGACGGCACGAAATGGATCGGCGCCGACATCCCGGACATCCGGCCCGACGCCAACCCGATGGCGCCCGACGCGGTGCGGCCTTTCATCATGACGGCCGAAGGCGTCGCGCGGCTCTTTGCCCCGACCGGCATGGCCGAAGGTCCGCTGCCCGAACATTACGAGCCTTTCGAGTCGCCGCTGGTCAACAACCTCATGCACCCGAACAACGCGGTGGCGCGTGCCAATCCGGCGGCGCGCATCTTCAAGGGCGACCTGGAGCGGCTCGGCGTGCCGAAGGACTTTCCGTATGTGGCGACCAGCTACCGGCTGACCGAGCACTTCCACTACTGGACCAAGAACGTTCGCACCAGCGCGATCATCCAGCCGCAGCAGTTCGTCGAGATCGGTGAAGAGCTGGCAAAGGAGAAAGGCATCGAGAACGGCGGCTGGGTCAAGGTGAGCAGCAAGCGCGGCTACATCAAGGCCGTGGCGCTGGTGACCAAGCGCATCCAGGGCATGCAGGTCGATGGCCGCACGGTGCACATGGTCGGCTTGCCGAACCACTGGGGCTTTATCGGCCTTGCGAAGCCGGGGTATCTGGTGAACACGCTGACGCCCTTTGTCGGCGATGCGAACACGCAGACGCCCGAGTACAAGTCGTTTACCGTCAACATCGAGAAGGCTTAAGCCATGTCGTCGCTTCAAACCCTCGACATCGCCGCCCGCTCGGCCACCACGCAACCGCCGCCCGACGTCCGACACCGCCCGGCCGTCCTGGAAGTCGCCAAGCTCATCGACGTCACGACCTGCATCGGCTGCAAGGCCTGCCAGGTCGCGTGCATGCAGTGGAACGACCTGCGCGACGAAATCGGCGAGAACGTCGGCAGCTACAACAACCCGAACGACCTGACGCCGGCCTCGTGGACCGTCATGAAGTTCGCCGAAGTCGAGCCCGAACCCGGCAAGCTCGAATGGCTGATCCGCAAGGACGGCTGCATGCATTGCGAAGATCCGGGCTGCCTGAAGTCGTGCCCCGCACCGGGCGCCATCGTCAAGTACAGCAACGGCATCGTCGACTTCATCAGCGAGCATTGCGTCGGCTGCGGCAACTGCGTCACCGGTTGCCCGTTCGATGTGCCGCGCATCAGCAAGGGCGACAACAAAGCCTACAAGTGCTCGCTGTGTTCCGACCGCGTGGGCGTGGGCCTGGAGCCGGCCTGCGTCAAGGCGTGCCCGACCGGCGCCATCCACTTCGGCACCAAGGAAGCGATGCACGAGTACGCCGACGAGCGCATCGTCGACCTGAAAGAACGCGGGTTTGCCAATGCGGGCGTGTACGACCCGGCCGGCGTCGGCGGTACGCATGTGATGTACGTGCTGCAGCATGCCGACCGTCCCGGCCTGTACAGCGGCTTGCCCAAAGACCCGCACATCAGCCCGTTCGTCTCGCTATGGAAAGGCGTGGCCAAACCGCTGGCGGTGCTGGCGATGGCCGGCGCAGTGGTCGGCAGCTTCTTCCACTACATGAAGGTCGGGCCGATCGAGCCGAAAGAAAAAGCCGGCATCGACGACGATGCCAGCGGCGACGTGGAGATCATCGAAGGGCCGCCGCCACCGCCGAACGATGCGGCACGCGTCGCCCTTGCACGCTCGGGCCCGTCGACGCGCGACAACCTGCCGCCGGTGGAATGAGGAGCACGCCATGACGATTCGCTACCTGCGCCGCTACAAGGACTCGACCCGCATGAACCACTGGTTCGTGGCGATGATGTTCATCGCTGCGGCCCTGTCGGGACTGGCCTTCTTTCATCCCAGCCTGTTCTTCTTCAGCGCGCTGTTCGGCGGCGGTCCGTGGACGCGCGTGCTGCATCCCTACATGGGCGTCGCGATGGTGCTCGGCTTCGTCTTCTTGTTCTTCACGATGTGGCGCTCGAACCTGCTCGACCGCGGCGACATGGACTGGGTGAAGAACGCGCCGCAAATGCTCAAGGGCGACAAGGCCGGCATGCCGCCGGTCGGCAAATACAACGCGGGGCAAAAGCTGGTGTTCTGGGCGTTCGCGGTGAGCCTGCTGCTGCTGTTCTGCACCGGTTTCATCTTCTGGAGCCCGTGGTTCGTCAAC
>JAQGMP010000686.1 GCA_028292285.1 Variovorax sp.
ACAGTCCATCGCCTTGACGGCCGCCAGGTGAAAACGCTCTAAACCTCGGAGCACACAACGCGCTCGACCTCGCCGCGACCCTGTAGAAAACGTGCGCAGAATGCAACAAATGGAGTCGCCCATGCCCGCACCGCCCTTGATCGTTTTTGATGTCAACGAAACGCTCCTCGATCTTCGAACAATGGAACCGATTTTTGAGCGCATCTTTGATGACAAGGGCGCGATGCGGCTCTGGTTTGCGAACCTCATCATGTATTCCGCGGCGTTGACGGTAGCGGGCTGCTACGTGCCCTTCACCGACATCGGCTCGGCTGTGATGAAAATGCTGGCTGATACGCGAGGGGTTACGATAGACGACGCCGACAAGAAAGAATTGACAGAAAAATTTTCGACCATGTCGCCACACCCGGAGGTCGCGGCAGCCCTCCGTAAATTGCGCCAAGCGGGTTTTCGATTATTCACGCTCACCGACAATCTGCTTGAAGTACAAACGCGGCAGCTCGAACACGGCGGGATCGTTGATTTGTTTGAGCGCCGTTTCAGCGCAGATGGCGTGAAGCATCACAAACCGTCGCCCCAAGCTTATGCTTATGTTGCAAGAGAGCTCGCGGTCGAGCCTTCGCAGCTCTGCCTTATCGCATGCCACACCTGGGATACGCTTGGCGCGGTCGCTTCGGGGTGGAATGCAGCGCTTATCAAGCGTCCAGGCAACGATCTACTGGGGGTTGGCCCTCAACCTCAGATTGTGGGAGATAGTCTCGACCATGTTGCCGATCAGCTCATTGCCCGACACAAAGAAAAATTCTGATTAAACCACTGGTGCAAGTCCGCTTTTGGCACGTTTGAGACGTTCTAGGCCGGTCTGAGGACGTCCGTTGGTAGGGGCACACGCGACGTGACTGGCCCCAGGTCGAATGGCTCGCCGGCGATGCTGAATGATCTCGTCCGCAACACCGGCATCGACCGCTTCATGGAGAAGACGATCAGCGTTGACGCCAAGAAAATATTCAAGCCGAGCCCAGTTGCCTACACGCTGGTTGAAGAGGAGCTCGGAGCGAAGCCCTCCGAAACGTTCTTCGTTTCTTCGAATCCGTGGGATGTAGTCGGTGCGAGGGCGGCGGGATTCACGGTCGCCTGGATAGAGCGTGTCACCCCGGATGCCATGGCTTCGGCATGCGCCAAGAGCGACTTGGTTCCACCTTTGACGATGTTCAAGGCGGTGCGCATGCAGATGGACGAACTCGGGCTTGAGCCAGACTACCGAATCCACAGCCTGACAGCTCTGCCCAGTCTGCTGCTTTAGATCGCTCCAGACGACAAGTCTGAACCTTGAGCGGCTGATAACTACAACGTGGAGATGGTTTCCGACGGCTCGAGGAGTGCGGGCGTCACCTTAAGCTATTTTATTTTCCCGTCACGTTTCCGAGCATCGGCGGATCTTCCCCGTCAGGCGACAGTATTTATCCTCGCCAAGCTCTGACCGGCCGGGATATTTTCTGGGCACAGTCTGACAAGACAGGCAGTAACCGTTTACGGAGGTCATTGACCTTCACACGGGCAGATGCGGCGCTGACGCTGACGGCGGCAACGATTTTGCCATCAACCCCGAAGACGGGCACTGCCATCGATCTGATCCCTAGTGCCAATTCCTCATCGGTGATCGCATAGCCGCTGTGGGCAGCCGCTCTGATTGCGCCAAGAACGTCGGGGATTGTCGACAGCCCCCTCGGCGTCCGGGCCACCATGGGATCCCGGCTCAGCCGGTGCGCGATATCCTCATCAGTGTGCTTGCTGAGAAGGACACGGCCCGTCGCGGAACAATAGAGCGGCAAATGCGCGCCGACGCGGACGCCGGTCGAGACGATGTGTTGAGCTTCGGCGCGTGCAATGAAAAGAGACCGGTCATCATCCAGCACCGCCAGCGAAACAGATTCTGACAGTACGTCTCGGGCTTCTTCTATGAATGGTAGCGCGATTTGCACGAGTCTGTCGCGATCGGACGCGACACCACCCAAGCGACGCAAACGAGCAAGGGGCCGGAAGTCGCGCCCCGACAATTCGAGAAAATTCAAATCCACCATGGTCAGCAGGCATCGTCGCGCAGCGGCGCGGGTCGTTCCCGCCGCGCGGGCCGCGTCGGCGACGCTCATCACAGGATAAATCGAAAACGCTTCGATGATCGCCAAGCCCTTCGCCAGCCCGGCCATGCCTTCGCGTCGTTCGGTCGGAGCTGTTGCGGTCACGGCGGATCCTCTTGACAGCCGGTCTAGAGCTATTCAAAGTGTTCGAAAATATGACCGTTGTTCGATAATCGAACAGTTTTGTTTTGAAGTCAAGTCGAGAGGATGCGCAGATGAACAAGATTGTTTTGCCGCCTGAGGAGGGCCGCGCGACCGAATGGCCTGAAGGCCTGACCCGAATTCCGTACTGGGTATTTCAGGATCAGAAGATCTATGCCGACGAGCAGGCGCGAATCTTTCAGGGGCCGAACTGGCATTATCTCGCACTGGAGGTCGAACTGGCCGAAGCAGGCGACTTCCTAACGACACAGGTGGGCGACACGCCCGTCATTGTCACACGCGACACCGACAACGAGATCTACGCGTTCGAAAATCGCTGCGCGCATCGTGGAGCGCTGATCTGCCTCGAAAATCGCGGCAAGCATCGCAAGGACTTTAGCTGCGTCTATCACGCCTGGAATTATGATCCGCAGGGCAACCTGACCGGCGTCGCCTTTAAGGACGGGATCAAGGGTAAGGGCGGCATGCCCGACACGTTCAAGATGGAGCAGCATGGTCCACGCAAGCTTCGCATCGCGATCGTGCACGGGCTGATCTTCGGCTCATTCTCGGAAGATGTACCATCGATCGAAGAGTATCTCGGCGAAGAAATCTTGTCGCGCATTGAGCGCGTCCTAGGTGGCCGCACCCCCGTCGTGCTCGGGCGGTTCACCCAAGTGCTTCCGAACAATTGGAAGCTCTATATGGAGAACGTCAAGGACTCCTATCATGCGAGCATTCTTCACCTGTTTTTCACGACGTTCGAACTGAACCGGCTGTCACAAAAGGGCGGCATCATCGTCGATAAAAGCGGTGGTCACCACGTAAGCTATTCCGCGATCGATCCTGACGCGGAAAAGGATGCCGACTACGGCAAGCAGCAACTTCGTTCGGAAAGCGAGTATCAACTCGCCGATCCGACGCTACTGCAGGGCTTCGACGAGTATCACGACGGCGTCACATTGCAGATCCTGTCGGTATTTCCGACCTTTGTGCTCCAGCAGATCCAGAATGCAATCGCGGTCAGGCAGATCGTGCCGCGCGCCATCGACAAGACCGATTTGAAGTGGACCTATCTCGGCTTTGCCGACGATACACCTGAGCAGCGGTTGACGCGGATCAAGCAGGGCAATCTGGTCGGGCCCGCGGGCTATATCTCGATGGAAGACGGTTGCGTTGGTGGCTTCGTGCAGCGCGGCATCGCCGGTGCCGGCAGCGATCGCGCCGTTCTCGAGATGGGCGGTGCGGAGGCCACGAGCAGCGAGAGCCGAGTCACCGAGTCATCAGTTCGCGGCTTCTGGAAAGCCTATCGCGCCAACATGGGCATCTGAGGTCATAAGGTCATGAGCGATAATACTCTTCAATACATCACCAAGGCGCAGGCCGACTACGCGCGATGCATCGACGATGATCGCCTTGAGGAATGGCCGAGCCTTTTCCACGGTCCGTGCCTCTACAAGATCACGACATCGTCGAACTATCGCGACGGACTCGAGGCCGGAATCGTATTCGCGAATTCACGCGGCATGCTGTCGGACCGCGTTTCCGCATTGCGCGATGCCAACATTTATGAGCGCCAGACCTATCGCCACATTCTGGGTCAGCCTTCGATCATGTCGGAAGACGGTGCGACCGTTCAAAGCGAAACCTCGTTCATGGTGGCGCGCATCATGCAGGACGGCGATACGACGATCTACGCGACCGGCCGTTACTTTGACGTGTACGAAATTGCCGATGGGGCGGCCAAGCTGCGCGAGCGCACCGTGGTGTGCGACAGCTCGCGGATCGATACGCTGCTGGCGTTACCGTTATGACGCCCAACGTCGTTGCGCTCACCATCGGCGATCCGAACGGCATCGGTCCGGAGATTGCGGTTAAGGCGGCCGCGCTGTGCGCGGATGCGAATGATGGCACGTCGGTCGTCCTGGTTGGCGACGACCACGTCATTCGCCATTACGCCGCCGTGTTTGGTGGCGGGCGGCCTTTGCTGGCATTCGAAGAGCAGAACCCGGACAGACACACGCTTCGCTATCACGCTGTCGATGCCCTTCCACATGACGCATTCCAGCCGGGCAAAGGCTGTGCCGATGGCGGGCGTGCAACTGTCGCCTACGTGGAAGCCGCGCTCGGGTTGATGGCGCAGGGGCAGGCCCGCAGCATCGTCGCCTGTCCGCATTCCGAGACCAACGTCAACGCGGCCGGCATCAAATTCTCCGGCTATCCAAGCCTGCTGGCGCGTCTGAAGAAGGTGCCGGAGGATGAAGTGTTCCTGATGCTGGTCGGTGCGGGCATGCGCATCGTGCACGTGACCCTACACGAGCGGCTACACGGCGCGCTCGACCGGATCACGCCGACTTTGATCGAGCGTACCATCCGGACCACCATTGAAGCGCTTCGCAATCTCGGCATCGATCGCCCGAAGCTCGGCGTTTTCGGCATCAACCCGCATGCTGGCGAGGGCGGGTTGTTCGGCGATGACGACGATCGCATCGTCAGGCCGTTGCTCGAGCGATTGAAAGCCGAAGGCATCGATATCGAGGGACCGGTGGGCGCCGATCTGATGCTTGGGCTAGGAGGCTTCGATGCGTTCGTTGCCATGTATCACGATCAAGGTCATATCCCGGTCAAGCTACTTGCCGGCAGAAATTCGGCCGCGATGTCGATTGGCGCCGGGCTGATGTTCTCCAGCGTCGGCCACGGCAGTGCCTTCGATATTGCTGGAAAAGGCGTCGCTGATCCGGGTCCCGTTCTGCGCTGCATACGTCTGCTTGCTGGCGCCAGCGAGTTCAAGGAAAGCGTTGCCTCATGACATACGAGATTTCGGTAGAAGACGCGGACATCAACTTCTCCTGCAACGAGGGAGAGACGATTCTTACCGCGGCGGAGCGGGCTGGCTACACGATGCCATATTCCTGCCGAAAGGGCGTCTGTTCGTCATGCCAGGGGTGGCTGAACGACGGCGAGGTGCGCCAACGGTCGCGTGAAATGAAGGGGCCGATTGGCGGCGTGCTGTTCTGTACGGCGACACCGAAGAGCAGCCTCACAATTCGGCCGCGACGTATCCAGCGCTACGACCCGTTGGCACGAAAGTCCATCACCGCGCGGGTGTTTCGCCTGTCGCGCCCGGCCGACGACGTCGCGGTTCTGCAATTAAGGTTCCCGGCGAGCATTCGCGCCAAGTTCAAGGCGGGGCAGTATTTGCGGATCAAGATGCCGGACGGTGACGAGCGCAGCTTCTCTATGGCGAACGCGCCGCAGGAAAGCGATGGCGTCCAATTGCACATCCGTCACGTGCCGGGCGGCGCTTTTTCCGAGAAGGTTCTGGCATCCCTCAAATTAGACGACAAACTTGAGATCGAAGTGCCGCTCGGCGACTTCTATCTCCGCGAGGACAATCAGGAACGCTACATCTTCATGGCGACGGGCACCGGCTTCGCTCCATTGCGATCGATGATCGACGACATGATCCGGCGTCGTCTGAACCGTGAAGTTCGCTTCTATTGGGGCGGCCGCAGTGAAGCCGATCTTTATCTCGCGGCAACCTGCGAGAAATGGGCGAAGCGCTATTCCTGGTTCACTTTCATACCGGTCCTGTCCGAACCGGACACGAACTGGACCGGACGGTCGGGCTTGGTGCATGCCGCGGTGCTCACCGATATGCCGGATCTGTCGAGATGGGACGTCTATGCCTGTGGAAATCCGATGATGATCGAGGCTGCACGGGATGATTTTAGATCACTCGGCGGCCTGCCGGAAGATCGCTTTTTTGCCGATGCTTTTGTGCCGAGCGGTCAATTCGAGTCGACAATTGCGGAGACGGCGCTGCAGGCGACCGGTTGATTGCTGCCAGCCAATATCGCGATCGGCGGCGAAAGCATCATCTCGCTCGCCGAAGGACAAGCTTAAAAATAACAATTTTTGGGTAGGAAAATGGCCACTGAAGTTGCGTTCGATGTTCCGTCTTTTATCAACTCGCGCCGCACCGGAGCGATGCAATACGCCATCGTCATCCTGTGCGGATTGGTCATGTTCCTCGACGGGTTCGATACGCAAGCCATTAGCTACATCGCGCCGTCCATCGCCAAGGAGTGGAATCTTTCACGGGAATTCTTGGGGCCGATCTTTTCGTCGGCTTTGACTGGACTCATGGTTGGTTATCTTCTGGTGTCACCGCTATCGGACCGCTTCGGTCATCGCAAGCTCGTCGTCATCAGCACGTTTTCGTTTGCGGTGCTTACATTCACGACGATCTACGCCACCAACGTTACCGAGCTAATGGTTCTTCGATTTGTCACCGGCATCGCGCTTGGGTCGGTGATTCCGAGCGCGATCGCACTCACGACGGAGTTCAGCCCGTCTCGCCTACGCGCGACCTTCGTCTTAGCAATCTATTGTGGATTCTCTCTGGGCTTCGTGGCGGCAGGTGCGGTCGCGGCGTGGGCGATTCCTGAGTACGGGTGGCGCTCGATGCTATGGATCGGTGCAACCGCGCCCGTTATCGTCGGCATTCTCGCACTAATATTCCTACCGGAGTCGATGGATTTCCTGATCCGCACCAAGGCTCAGCCGGAGAATGTCTGGCGCGTCGTTCGCCGCGTGGACCGCGCGCTCCCCGAACGAGGTCCGTCTCAGTTCGCCACCGATGTAGCAGAACAGCGAAGCGCGGTCGGCAGTCTGTTCTCCTCAGGCCGGGCCGCTGGCACGATCGTCATTTGGCTCGTGTTCATGCTAAACCTAGCAGAGTTCTATGCGTTGCAAAGCTGGCTACCCTCAATTCTTGGGAATGTCGGCTATTCACTGAGTACGGTGGCTCTTGCTACCAGCTTGACGACCATTGGTGGCATTGTCGCGGCCTTCGCCATCGGCCCAGCCATGGATCGCATCGGTCCCTACGGATCGTTGGCGACCGTTTATCTGGCCGGGGTCCTGTTCGTTGTCTTCTTCGGGGCTTCGATCGGCGGGCCGGAGTGGCTCCTCCATGCTACGGCATTCTGCGCCGGTTTTTGCATCAGCGGCGGACAGAAGAGTGTTATCGCGCTAGCCGCGATCTATTACCCGACCCCAATCCGCTCGACCGGCGTTGGCTGGGCGCTCGGTATCGGGCGGCTCGGGGGCATCGGCGGGCCGCTACTGCTCGGGGCCTTGCTCGCTTATGGCCTGAGCGCGCAGCATATCCTCTATGCCACCGCCGTTCCGATGCTTTTGGCGGGTCTCCTAGTTGCGTTACTCGGCCGCTGGTATGGATCCCGCGCCTGCCGCAACACTAAATAGGGCGGTCTACCGGAGCTTCTGACGGACGAAATACATCGCCGAGACGAAAGCGTCATCTGGACGTGTGTGCTTTGGCGCGTGTGCGCGTGACGCCAAATGTCGATCGGAGCAGTCGGCAATTGATGAGGCCTCGTTGGATCGAGAAGGACTTCCCATACCCTTCGTGCTTTGTCCCAAAAGCCGTAAGTGCCATTTTCATATTTGCCGCGAATGGAAGGAAGAACATTTACGATGCGAGGCACTACAGGCGGCGACGCTTTGCATGTCGCTCATTCAGCAATAGCCAACGAGGAAATCCCTGATTACTCTTATAGAATCCCTGCATTGCGATTTTATTTCCCTGTTCGACAACGCAGGGAATTTGCCAGTTTTCCCGGGTGGAATAGCGGATTAATCTAAGTGAGCCGAACAAAACCGGCATAATTCGCGAAATACCCTGTAAAATTCCCTGTTTACAGGGAATTCCTCAGGAGACTGGCGCGATCTGCAATGCCACACCAGCCAGCCGGTCCGGGCATTTGGCTATTTCGGCAGAATAGTCGAGAAAGGTCGCAATTGGCGGCCTTTCTCGCATCCGGAGAAAGTCTCTGGGTGAAGAAATCGGCTTCGGAGACCATCAAATTGTCAAACGTCTCCAGCGAACACCCGGAAAGTTCCCGTTTTCGGGAGACTGACGCCGGAGAATCTGTGCGAACGCCCATGGTGGGCAGGCGGGAGTCGAATTGCGCAAGTCTCTGCCGCCCAGTCCGAACCGAATTGGGGAATGCCAACCTTCAACCGACGCACGAACCGCGCAGTTTATGAACTGATAAGCTTTTCAATAAAACCTGTACAGTCGCAGACTAGGGTCCGGACCCAATAACTGCATTCCCCTGGCAGCCCGATCGTGATTCACTGCCTCAACGAGGAGGCGGTGATATGCGTGATTTCTTTCGGTTTTCCGATGCGCAGTGTTCTCGGATCGAGCCGCTGCTTCCGACTGACATGCGCGGCAAGCCCCGGGTAGATGATCGTCGTGTGCTGAGCGGGATCGTCCACGCCCTCCGCTGTGGCGGGCGTTGGGCAGACTGCGCCGACGTTTATGGGCTGAAGACGCTTTATAACCGGTTCGTCCGCTGGTCCGAGCGCGGCATCTGGGAAGGGATTTTCAGCGCGCTGGTGGGAGTAGGCGATGCGCCGGACCGGCTGTTCATCGACAACAGCTGCATCAAGGTTCACCGCTGCGCAGGGGGCGGAAAAGGGAGCCCTTGGCTCATAGTATCGGCCGCACGAAAGGCGGACGAAATACCAAGCTCCATGCGGTCTGCGACGAGAAGGGGCACCCCTGCGTCCTGCTCCTGACGCCCGGAAACGTTCACGATCGCAAGGTCGCGCAGCTCTGTATCGAGGCAATGCCACCTTCGGTCGAACTGGTCGTTGACAAGGGATATAGCAGCCAAGCGCTGCGCGAGTGGTTGGTCGGGCGCGGCACCGAAACCGTCGTTCTGCCGCGCAAGAACCGCAAGATCTAGTACGATTACGACCGCGCGATCGACAAGCAGCACAACGTCATCGAGCGCATGTTCTGCCGCTTCAAAGATTGGCGACGCATTGCCACCCCTTCGACCGCAATGTCCGAAACTTCATGAGCGCCGTCAGCCTCGCCGCAGCTATTATCGGTGGCTGTAGCGAGTCCGGACCCTAAAACAATGATAAAAGTGGTTGGCCAAGCCCGGCCATCGCCGTGCGGCCAAACGCACCCGTTGATTTTGAAAACACTTCTTCGCGCCGCGCCTACGGTCATCGCTCGACGAAAGCCCTTTGAAACTGTTCGGTTATCGGCTTTAACAGGTAACTCATCATCGTCCGGCTACCGGTCTGCATGAAGACCTC
>JAQGMP010000655.1 GCA_028292285.1 Variovorax sp.
GCCAGCACCAGGTGCGATATCCATGCATTGCCGTCGATGAACGCCTCGGCAAGCTTGACTTGCCGAGCGTCGTCTCGCACAAGCAGCCGAACGAGCACGTTGGTATCAACGGCTCGCATGGCGACGCATCACGAGCTGGCGGAACCCTTGATTCATGACGTCGAGCGACTTCGGCCCGACAGGCGCGCCATCTTGCGGGAACAACGCATCGTGAACCGCTAGCGAATCGTGGCGAGTGGCGCGCTACACAACGATGCGACCCTTTTCTTCCACCCATTCGAGCACGGTGCCTGGCGTCAGGCCCAAGGCGCGCCTGACGGCGGCTGGTACGGAAACCTGACCTTGCGAAGTGAGCTTGGTATGAGCATGAATCATGCGATCAGACTAGCACATTACCCAGGTAATAAAAACGAAAAAATTGCGGCTCATGACCTAGAGCGGCAACTAGATCGGAAAAGTAACGACGGCACGCGTCCCACCGTCAGAACCCGCCGCCATCTCGATCCCGCCCCGCGCGCCGTACACAGTTGCGAGCCGTTCGCGAACCTGCGCCAGCCCGAACCCGCTTCCTTCCGATGGCGGGGCTGCGCCCAGGCCGATGCCGGTGTCGCACACCTCGATGGCGATCTGCGGCTTGCCGTCGGCAGCGTTGCTCTCGCGGCTGGCACGCACGACGATTTCGCCGCCTTCGACCTGCGGTTCCAGGCCATGCCGGATGCTGTTCTCGACCAGCGGCTGCAGCAGCAGCGGCGGCACCTGCACGTCGCGCAAATCGTCGGGCAGCTCCAGCGTGTAGCGCAGCCGCGGGCCCATGCGGATCGACATCAATTCGAGGTAGTCGCGCAGCCGGTCGAACTCGGCCGCCAGCGGATGCGCCACCGCGCGCGAGCCGCTGAGTGTCACGCGCAAATAGCTGTTGAGGTGGTCGAGCATCTGCACCGCGCGCGGCGGGTCGAGCGTGATGAGCACGCGCAGGTTGGCGAGCGTGTTGAAGAGCATGTGCGGCTCGAGCTGCGTTTCGAGCAGCTTGAGCTTGGCCTCGCTCGCGTCGCGCTCGGCGGCGTTTCGTTCCGCGATCAGCGCCGCCGCCTTGCCGCGGGTAAAGAAGTAGAAGGTGCCGACCGCGCCCGCGACCAAGGTGATGATGAGACTGATGCGGCTGTCTTGCGCCGTCTGCACCACGCCGTCGCCGAGCATCAGGTCCCCGAGGCGGTCGCCGAAGGTGAAGCCGCAGCCGATGCCGATGGCCGCCAGCAGCACGCCGCGCCAGCCTTTGGGCCAGCCGTGGTGGCCTCCGCTGTCTCGATGGCAGTGGCGCTCGTCGACCAGGTAGCGGCCGAACTCGATCACCGCCCAGGTGATGGTGCCGACCGACAGCGAATAGCCGACCTGGATCAAATAACTTTTGCGTGGCCAGATGGCGGTCGTAAGCACGGCGATGACGCAGCAAAAAGCCACCACCTGCAGGTAGTGGCGCATCACGTCGCGCCATTCGATGTTCATGGCGCCAGATTCTGGACGAAGAAGGCGCGCGCTCACCAGAGGTCGGTGCGCCTGCTGCCCGACAGCTTGGCGCGTTCCTTTTCGACCATGCGATCCATCAAGGCGCTGCCCTGCGGCAAGGCCCAGACCGAAACTCCGTGCATCGCCAGCCCCACGCCCCATCCGAGCAGCGGATAGATCGCCCAAGTGCCGCCCGTCATCAGCGAGAGCGTGATGAGCCCGAGGTTGACGACGGTGAAAGCGGTCGCATGGGCGAACCAGCCCATCTTGGCCTTGGCGCGGCGGCGTGCGAGCTTGTCGATGCGGCTGGCGGTGGTCGGTTCGGCGGCGTCGTTGAAATTGGCGGTGCTGGACATGGCGTGTCTCCTTGGTCTGAACTCGGGTCAGGCGGCGGTGGCGACACCGCGATCGGTGCGGATCGCCAGCTTCCACAAGCGGGCGGCGCGGCCGACGAACACACCGCTGAAGGCACCGTACAGCGCGCTGATGCCGACCGCCACGGGCGTCTGATGGGCGAGTTCCGGGTGCATCGACAGGCTGACGCCGACGATGTACTTGGTGAAGAAGATGCCCATCATGAGCATCAGCGGCACGGCGCTGCCGGCCACACTGAACGCACGTGCCTCGGCGTTGTAGCGGGTGTTGGCGTGCAGCGGCTGACGGATCGATACGGCGAACAGCACAGCGGCCGCGGCGGCCCAGGCGAGCAGGGCGGCCGGCCCGGCGGTGTTCGACGCGCCGAAGGCCGACGCCACGCCGTAGATGGCCAGGCCCGTCATGGCGACCGGCATGACCGTGACCTTGGCGAGGCTCACGCTGCCCGACACCAGCTGCTTGCAGCCGAGCCACACGAGCAGCACGAAAAGGCCGAAAACCCAGCGCGGGGTGTGAGTGATGATTTGCAGCAGCATGGTGTTCTCCTGAAAAACGGTTAGATCGGTTAGATGGACGAGAGGTTTGGGGAAGCGATGGGTGACTGTCGCCATCCGTCGGCCGCGCCGCGAGCGGGATGCGACGGAACGCAAAAAGTCGGCGCCAAATGCGGACCAACGGCGTCAAACGCGCCGAGGTTCCGCAGCAGCGACACGGCGAGCCGGCTTTACCGAACCTTTACGGCTCGTAAAGACGGGGCGCTACCATCGTGCGCTGTACTCCGGGTGCCCCCTCCGAGCCCATTCACGCTGACAGAATCCCGATGGATCCACACACTCCTCCCGAGCCGTCTTTCGAGCCGCTACCCGCCACCGTGTCGCCCACCCACCCGCCGGTTCGCCGCCGCCGCTGGGTCGGCGCCTTGCTCGCGATCCTTTTGCTGGCGGCTTTGGGCGGTGGCGCCTGGTACCTGGTCAAACGCTCGAAGGAGCCGGCCGTGGGAGCGCCCGGTGCGGGCGGACGCGGTCCAGGTGGCCCCGGCGGTGCCGGCGCGCGAGGTCCTGGCGGGGCCGGCGGTGGCGCCCAGAACACGGTCGGCTTCGCGGTCGCCCGCCAGGCCGACATCCCGATTCAGCTCGACGCGCTCGGCACCGTGCAGCCGCTGGCCAACGTGACGGTGCAGCCGCAGGTCGCGGGCGTGCTCACCGCGGTGCTGTTCAAGGAAGGGCAGATGGTCAAGAAGGGCGACGTGCTCGCCACCATCGATCCGGCGCCGTTCCAGATCGCGCTGTCGCAAGCGACCGGCGCAAGGCAGCGCGACGAAGCCCAGCTGTCCGCCGCTCGCGTCACGCTCGACCGCTACCGCACGCTGCTCGGGCAAGACTCGATCGCGCGGCAAGACGTCGACACGCAAGCCGCGTTGGTGAAGCAACTCGAAGGCACGGTCACCATCGACCGCGCCAACGAAAGCACCGCCAAGCTCAACCTGGCCTATACGCGCATCGTCGCGCCGGTGAGCGGCCGGGTCGGCCTGCGGCCCGTGGATGCCGGCAACTACGTGTCGACCGGCAGCTCGACCGGCATCGCCGTCATCACGCAGCTCTCGCCCATCGACGTCGCGTTCTCGGTGCCGCAAGACCGCGTGCCCGAAATCCAGCAGCGGCTCGCGGCCGGCGCGCAGTTGACGGCGACGGCGCTCGACCGCACGCGCATCAAGCAGCTCGCGACGGGCATGTTCTCGACGCTCGACAACTCGGTCGACACGACGACCGGCACGGTCAAGTCGAAAGCACGTTTTGCCAATGCCGACACGGCGCTCTTTCCCAACCAGTTCGTCAATGTGCGGCTGCTGATGCGCACCATCACCGCCGCCGTCGTGGTGCCGGTGACAGCCCTGCGGCACGGGCCGAACGGCGACTACGTCTACGTCATCAACGAAGACAAGACGGTGACCCAGCGCCCGGTGACGCGCGGCGAATCGAGCGTCGACAACGTGGCGATCATGTCGGGCCTGAAGTCCGGCGAAGAGGTCGTGACCGAAGGCGGCGACCGCTTGAAAGACGGTGCGCGTGTGCAGACCACGGTCGATCGGCCGGCGGGTGCGGCTTCGGGTGCGGCATCGGGCGCTTCGGGTGGACGGCGCAATCGGCGGCAGGGAGGCGAGGGTGCGCCGGGCGCATCGGGCGCATCGGGCGCCTCTGGAGCAACAGCGCCGGCGACAGGCGCTGCGCCCGCGGCCCCGACGACCTCCGCCACGCCGGCCACGTCGACCAGCGAGCCGGCCGCTGTCCCCGAGCGTTCGGGTTCGCTAGCCACGCCGATGGCATCGGGCGGCACCACCGCCACGACCGCCATCAAGCCGCCGACCGCCGAGCAGCGCCAGCGCCTGCTCGATGCCGTCAAGGACGACCCGGAACAACTCGATCGCCGCAAGCGCCTGCTCGAAGCGATCGACCGCGGCGACCCGGCCGCGCTCGAACGCTGGCAGCGCATCGCCGAACGCCGGGGCGGCGAGCGCGGTGAACGTCCCGAAGGCCGGCCGGCGCAATGAGTCCGTCGCGCCCGTTCATCCTGCGGCCGGTAGCGACTTCGCTGCTGATGGTGGCCATCGTGCTGGCCGGGTTGGTGTCGTTCCGCTTTTTGCCGCTGTCGGCCTTGCCGCAGGTCGACTACCCGACCATTCAGGTGCAGACGCTGTACCCCGGCGGCAGCCCGGAGGTGATGAGCAACACCGTGACGGCGCCGCTCGAACGCCAGTTCGGCCAGATGGCCGGGCTCGACCGCATGAGTTCGACCAGCGCCGCGGGCGTGTCGATCATCACGCTGCAATTCACGCTCGGGCAAACGCTCGATGTGGCCGAGCAAGAAGTGCAGGCTGCCATCAATGCCGGCGGCTCGCTGCTGCCGGCCGACCTGCCCGCACCGCCGGTGTACGCCAAGGTCAACCCGGCCGACGCGCCGGTGCTGACGCTGGCGATCACCTCGGAAACGCTGCCGCTCACCGAGGTGCAAAACCTCGTCAACACGCGGCTCGCGCAGAAGATCAGCCAGGTGTCGGGCGTCGGGCTGGTGTCGCTCAGCGGCGGCCAGCGGCCTGCCGTTCGCATCCAGGCCAACACGCAGGCGCTGGCGGCCAACGGCATCGGGCTCGACACCTTGCGTACCGCCATCAGCGCGGCCAATTCGAACGGCGCCAAGGGCAGCTTCGACGGTCC
>JAQGMP010000664.1 GCA_028292285.1 Variovorax sp.
TCCGTGCGGGATGCCGCCGCGCGCTGGTGGTGTGCGGTGCGTCGGTGGCGGCGGGCGATGCGCTGGCCTGCGTGACCGATGCGCTCGGCGCGTCGCTGGCCGGGGTGTTCTCGCAAGTGCGCCCGCACAGCCCGCTGCCCGAAGTCGAGCGGGCCGCGCAGGCGCTGGCCGACACCGATGCCGACGCGCTGATCGCGGTCGGGGGCGGGTCGGCGCTCGTCACGGCACGGGCCGCGGCCATCCTGCGTGCCGAAGGCCGCGACGCGCGCGCACTGTGCACTTCGCGCGGTGCCGACGGGCGCTTGACCAGCCCGAAGCTGTCGGCGGCCAAGCTGCCGATCTTCGCCGTGCCGACCACACCCACCACCGCGCTGGTAAAGGCCGGCAGCGCGGTGCTCGACCCCGCGACGGGACAACGGCTGGCACTGTTCGATCCCAAGACACGGGCGCGTGCCGTGTTCGTTCATCCGCGCCTGGTGGCGAGCGCACCGGTTTCGCTGACGCGCAGCGCCAGCCTCAACGCGTTCGCGATGGCGATCGAGGGCCTCGAATCCGCCACCGGCACGCCGCTGGCCGATGCCGCGCTGATGCACGCGGTGCGCTTGCTGGCCGAACATTTGCCGGTGCTGGAACACGCACCGAGCGACGAGTTGTCGCGCGGCCAGCTGGTCGTCGCATCGATCCTGTGCGGCCAGGGCACCGACCATGCGGGCGGCGGACTGGCATCGGTGCTGGGCCATGCGGCCGGTCCGCGCAGCAGCGTCGCCAACGGCATCGTGAACGCGATCGTCTTGCCGCACACGCTGCGCTTCAATGCGCCCGCCACCGGCGATCGGCTCCGGAAGGCGATCGATGCGCTGGGCGGTGATGTGGCAGCCCGCGCAGACGAGGTGGCGCCGGCCGCCATTGCCGCGGTCGAGTCCTTGCTGGCTCGGCTGTCGATCCCGCGGCGGTTGCGCGACGTCGGCATCGCGCCCGAAGATTTTCCGGCCATCGCCGACGAGGCCCTGCACGACTGGTTCTTGCAGCGCAACCCGCGCCGCGTCGACGGCGCCGCCGACCTCATCGCATTGCTCGAGGCCGCCTGGTAGCGCTCGCCACAACCATGCAATCCACACGCAAAGACAACACCCAAGGATCCACCATGGAATTTTCAGGACCGCTCGCCGGCGTGCGGGTCGTCGATGTCACGGCCGTGCTGATGGGCCCGTCGGCCACGCAGATGCTGGCCGACCTGGGCGCCGACGTCGTCAAGATCGAACCGCCGATGGGCGATGCCACCCGGAAGATCGGCCCCGGCGGCGACGAGAAGATGGGCCCGATCTACCTGGGCCTGAATCGCAACAAGCGCAGCCTGGTGCTCGACCTGAAGACGGCCGAGGCCAAGGAGGTGCTGCACAAGCTCGTCGTGGATGCCGATGTACTTACGTACAACGTGAGGCCCGCGGCCATGGCGCGGCTCGGGCTCACCTACGAGGCGTTGAGCGCCATCAATCCGCGGCTGATCTATGTGGGAATGTTCGGTTTCTCACAGCGCGGCCGCTACGCCCCGTCGCCAGCGTTCGACGATTTGATTCAGGCCGCCACCGCGATGCCCAGCGCCATGGCGGCCAGCATCGACGGCTCGCCGCGCTTCGTGCCGCTCAACCTGGTCGACCGGTCGGTAGGCCTGTATGCGTTCGGTGTGATTTCGGCGGCGCTGTACGCCCGCGAACGCACCGGCAAGGGCCAGCGCGTCGACGTGCCGATGTTCGAAACGATGGTGCCGTACGTGCTCGGCGACCATCTCTACGGCAAGAAGTTCACGCCCGAACGCGGCGACTTCGGCTATCCGCGCTTGCTGTCGCCTTCCCGCCGGCCGTTTCGCACCAAGGACGCGTACGTGTGCTGCGTGATCTACCAGGACCACCACTGGAAGGCGTTTCTCGAGATCCTCGGCATGGAGGAGATGTACAAGACCGATCCGAGGCTGGTCAACATCACCACGCGCACGCAGCATGCCGACGCACTCAACGAGTTCGTCGAAAAGCATCTGGCGCAGAAGAGCACGGCCGAGTGGCGCGAGCTGTTGAAGGTGGCCGACATTCCGGTCTTTCCGGTGCACACCTTCGAAAGCCTGCTCGAAGACGCACACCTGCGCGACATCGGATTTTTCCGGGACGAAGAGATCCCGTCGTTCGGCAGCATCCGCGAAACCGCCGTGCCGAGCGAGTGGTACGGCACGATTCCCAAAGGCTACCGGCCACCGCCGAGGCTCGGCCAGCACAGCACCGAGATCCTGCGCGAGCTCGGCTACGACGAGGCCGCGATCGCCCGCATGCTCGCGCGCGGCGTGACTTCCGAGGGTCCATCGGCCCAGGCCGGCGGGCCGGCTGAGCCGCAACGCGTCGATCGGCAGCCGGTATGACACGGCCCCTGCGCATCGGCGGTGCTTCGGCCTTCTGGGGCGACAGCGGCATCGGCGTCGAGCAACTGGTGCAGAGCGGCGAAGTCGACGTGCTGGTATTCGACTACCTGGCCGAGTTGACGCTGTCGTTGATGGCCCGCGCACGCGTGAAGGACGGCGACGCCGGCTATGCCACCGACTTCGTGACCGACGTAGCGCCGCATCTTGCGCAGATTGCGGCGCGGCGCATCAAGCTGCTGTCGAATGCCGGCGGCATGAACCCGCACGCTTGCGCGCGGGCACTGCGCGCGGCGGCGCAGTCGGCCGGTGTGCAGCTGCGCATCGTGGTGGTGGAGGGCGACGATCTGCGCGAACAGGAGCCGGCGCTGCGCGAGGCCGGCGTGCGCGAAATGTTCTCCGGCGCGCCGCTGCCCGAACGCATGACCAGCCTCAACGCCTATCTGGGCGCACAGCCCGTCGCGGCGGCGCTGGCGCAGGGCGCCGACGTGGTCATCACCGGCCGATGCGTCGACAGCGCGCTCGCCCTGGGCGCATTGATGCATCACTTCGATTGGGCCGGCGACGACCACGACCGGTTGGCGGCCGGCAGCCTGGTCGGCCATCTGCTCGAGTGCACGACGCAGACCACGGGCGGCTTGTTCACCGACTGGCTCGAGCTCCCGGTCGACACCGAGATCGGCTACCCGATCGCCCTCTGCGAAGCCGACGGAAGCTTCGTGCTGACCAAGCCGGCGGGCACCGGCGGACGCGTGGCGCCCCTGGTCGCGGCCGAGCAGATGCTCTATGAGATCAGCGATCCGGCGGCTTACATGCTGCCGGACGTGCAATGCGACTTCACCAGCGTGACGATCGTGGCCGATGGTGCCGATCGGGTTCGCATCCGCGGGGCGAGGGGCAGGGCGCCGACCGGCACCTACAAGGTCAGCGCGACCTGGCACGACGGCTACCGGTTGTCGTCGACGCTGACGATCGTCGGCGACGACGCCGTGCGAAAGGCCGAGCGTGTCGGCCAATCCATCCTTGCGCGGGCCCGGCGGCTCTTCGCTGCGCGCGGCCTGGCGGATTTCTCTGAAACGCAGATCGAAGTGCTGGGCAGCGAGCGCCCCTCGTACGGCGACCAGGCGCGTGCGGGCGCCAGCCGCGAGGTCGTCTTGCGCGTGGCGTGCCGCCATGCATCTCAGGCCGCGCTGGCGATCATGTCGCGCGAGTTCGCCCCTTTCGGAACGGCAGGATCGCCGGGCACCACCGGCTTCAGCGGGCGGCCCAAAGCGCAGCCAGTGTTTCGCATGTTTTCGTGCCTGTGGCCGAAGTCGAAGGTGGCGATACGCCTTTGCGGAGAAGGGGAGGCCGCCCGTGCTTTTGCGCCTTCGAGCGCGTTGGCTTCGAGCGCAATGGCATCCGCGGTGAACGACCGCCCTTCGTCCGTCGCGGGTTCGCCTTCAACGGTGGCGTCCGAAGTTCCCGTCGGCGCGCAAAAGCGGGTTCCGCTGCATCGGCTCGCGGTGGCACGAAGCGGCGACAAGGGCGACAACGTCAACATCGCCGTGATCGCCCGCGAGCCACGCTTCGTGCCGGTCATCGCAGCAGCGCTGACGCCCGGCGCCGTGAGCGACTGGTTCGGCCATCTGGTGCAGGGCGAAGTGCGGCGCTACGACGTGCCCGGCGTCAGCGCCTTCAACTTCTTGCTGCAGCAAGCTCTGGCCGGCGGCGGCGCGGCATCGCTTCGCAACGATCCGCTCGGCAAGACCTTTGCGCAGGTCCTGCTCGCCTTCGAGCTCGACGTGCCGCAGGCCTGGCTCTGACTGGCTCTGGCAGGCCGGAAACTAGAAGAGGGGCTTGCTGCCGACCAGGTCGGAGATGTCCCGCTCGATGCCGAAGCGGTCGCCGCGATAGATGTACTGGCCGAAGTAGGCGACCTTCCCGGTCGTCGTCAAAAACACGCGCGACACGATCGCCGCCGGGCTGCCGATCGGCGCCTGCAGCAACGTGGCCTGCTCGTAGTCGAGCGTGGTCACGCGAATGCGCTCGTGGCCGTTGGCCACACGGGGCCGTGCATGGTCGCGCACCAGGCGGCTGAGCTTGGCGTGGCGCTCGGCGTGGGGCGGAAAAAGCTTGTAGACCGACTGTGCGACGAAGTTGTCGGACAGCGAATACGCCATGCCGCCGTTGGAGTCGAGCTTGCGAATGCGCACGTACTTGTCGAGCGGTTTGCCCGGTCCGCCGAAGTGCGGCGGCAGGCCCTCGAAGAGTTCGTGCGAGAGCAACTGGATCGAATAGTTCTGCGCCTCGGTGTCGATCGAGCCGGTCGACGAATACAGCGGGAGCGCGTCGGCGTCGGGCTGCTCGAAGGTCACGAAGGTGCGGCGACCGCGCTGGCTCGACAGCAGGCCTTCTTCGGCGAGGATCTGAACGGCTTGCCGAACCGTGACCCGAGCCACCGAGAACTCTTCGACCAGTTGCTCCAGCGTCGGGATTTCTTCGCCGCACTTCCAGAGGCCGCTCACGATGCGGTCGCGAAGGATGCTGCCCAGTTGGGCATAGAGCGTGACCGGACCCGACTGCAAGCGAACGCTGTTCATGTATTCAGTGAAAGACCTAATGTCATATTTATAATACTACTGCAAAATGAAGGCTTGCCAACTTCTAATGGAGACACACCATGATTCGATTCGACGAACGCGTAGCCATCGTCACGGGCAGCGGCACGGGCATTGGGCGCGAGTACGCGTTGCTGCTCGGCGCACGCGGTTGCAAGGTGGTCGTGAACGACATCGGCGGTGCGGTCGACGGGCAGGGCAGCGGCTCGGCCCGGCCCGCGGCAGCGGTCGTCGAAGAGATCCGCGCGGCGGGCGGCCAGGCGATCGCCAATCACGACAGCGTGTCCGACCCGGCAGGTGCGCAACGCATGGTCGACGCCGCGTTGCGCGAATGGGGTCGGCTCGACATCCTCATCAACAACGCCGGTATCTTGCGGGAGGCGCCGCTGCAGGCCATGTCGCTCGACGCGATCGAAGCGGTGATCGGCGTGCACCTGATGGGCGCGATCCACTGCACCCGTGCGGCATTGCCCGCCATGCTGAAAAGCGGCTATGGCCGCATCGTGTTCACCAGCTCGGCGAGCGGCTTGCTGGGGCACGTCGACCAGAGCGTCTACGGCGCTGCCAAGAGCGGCATGCTGGGCCTCATGAATTGCGTCAAGCTCGACTGCAAGGACACCGGCGTGCTCATCAACACGGTGGCGCCCAGTGCCGACACCCGCATGAGCAAGGGCCTCATCAAGGAAGAGCTGGCGCGCAACATGTCGCCGCACCTGGTGGCGCCGATGGTCGCGTGGTTCGCGAGCGACCAGTGCACGCAGTCCGGCGAAGTCGTCAACGCGTGCGGCGGCTACTTTTTCAAGGTCGCGCTTTTCAAGTCGCAGGGAGCCCAGTTCGATCCGCAGGAGCCCGTCACGCTCGAGATGGTCGACGAGGCGTGGCCGAGGATCTCCGACATGTCGGAGCTGGAGCCGTACCGCGGCACGCTGGCCAGCCTGGAGCCCAACCTGCGCAAGCTCGGCCGTCTCTGACAGGAGCCAACACATGAAATTCACACGCCGCACCGTCGCGTCGACCATGTTGCTGGCAGCCGTCGCTGCCGGCGCTCCCTTCGTTAGCCAGGCCCAAGCTCCGGGCGAGCCTTTTCGGATCGGTGCCATCCTGGCATTGAGCGGGCCGGCCGCGGTGTTCGGTGTGCCGGCCGAACGCGCGCTGCGCGTGCTGTTCGATTCGCTCGGGCCGAAGGGCATCGCCGGCCATCCGGTCGTCTTCACCGCCTACGACTCCGAGGGCAACACGACCAAGGCGGCGCAGCTGTTCCGCCGGCTGGCCGAAAACGACAACGTGCACCTGGTGCTGGGCCCGTCGACCAGCGGGGAGGCGCTGGTGGTGGTGCCGCTGGCCAACCAGATGGAGATTCCGAACATCTCATTCGGCGGGGCCGAGGCCATCACCAAGCCTGTTACGCCCTATGTGTACGCCACCTCGCCGACCGACCGCATGGTGGTGGAAAACCTGTTGACCGAATTCAGGGACAAGAAGCTGACGAAGCTCGGCCTCATCTACTCCCTCGATGCCTTCGGGCAGTCGGGCGGCACCATCGCCAAGGAGCTGGCCGGGCAGTACGGCGTGACCATCGCGGCCGAAGAAACCTTCGGCCCGCAAGACACCAACATGACACCGCAGCTGCTGCGCATGCGCAATTCGCAGCCCCAGGCGCTGCTGGTGTGGAGCGGCAATCCCGGCCCGTCGATCGTGATGCGCAACGCGGTCGAGATGGGGCTGAACATCCCGATGTTCGCCAGCTACGCTTCCGGCTCGCGCGCCTTCCTGCAGCAGACCGGCCCGGCGGCCGAAGGCGCCTTCGTGCCTTCTTACCGCATCGTCGCGCCCGAAACGCTGTCCGACAGCGACCCGCTTAAGCAACCGCTCATCGCCTTTGCCAAACAGTACCGCGAGCGCTGGAACGCCGAGGCCGATCAGACCTCGGGCCACGCCTACGACGTGCTGCTGATGCTCAACGAGGCCTTTGCCGCCATGAAAGGCCCGCTCACGCGCAAGTCGCTGCGCGACGCGCTCGAGAACGTCAGGTTCAACGGCGCGAACGGTCCGCGCCGACTCACGGCGCAAGACCATCGCGGGCTCGACAAGACCTCGGTCGTGATGATGCAGGCCAAGGGCGGACGCTGGTTCGCCGTGCAGAAGTAGGGCGTCGACGCATGACCGCATTGCTCAATCGCCAGATCGTGCTGGCGCGTCGGCCCGCCGGCGTGCCGGTCCCCGGCGACTTCCGGATCGTCGAATCCACGGTCCCCGACATTCAGGACGGCGAAGTGCTCATCCGCCACGCCTACCTCGGGCTCGCGCCGGCTGCCCGCCTGCGCATGAGCGAAACGCGCTCCTATCGCGATCCGCTGGCGCTCGGTGACGTCGTGTATGGGCAAGGTTGCGGCGTGGTCGTGCAAAGCCGCAAACCCGGCTTCGAAGAAGGCGACGCCGTGATGTCCATCAGCGGCGGCTGGCAGGACTACTCGGTGTCGAAGGGTGCCGGGCTGGACCGCATCGATACGGCGGTGGCCCCGCCGACCGTGTGGCTCGGCGCGCTCGGCACCTCGGGCATGACAGCATGGATCGGCCTTTTGCAGATCGGCCGAGCACGGCCCGGCGACACCGTGGTCGTTTCAGCGGCCAGCGGCGGTGTCGGCTCCGTGGTCGGTCAGATCGCGAAGCTGAAAGGTTGCCGTGCGGTGGGCATCGCGGGCGGCGAAGCGAAGGTACGCCACGTGGTCGACGATCTCGGCTTCGACGCCTGTGTCGACTACCGTGCGCCGGGCTTCGCCGACGCACTGCAGCGCGCCTGCCCGGGCGGCATCGACGTCTACTTCGAGAACGTCGGCGGTGCGGTGCGCGATGCCGTGTGGCCCCTGATGAACACGCAGGGGCGCATCGTCGTGTGCGGACTCATCGCCGAGTACAACGATGGGCAGCTGGCCGGCCCCGGCTGGTTCCAGATCCTCGCGAAGCGGCTGGAACTCCGGGGTTTCATCATGTCCGACCATGCGAGCCTGCGGCCGGAGTTCGTTGCCGAAATGGGCGCGTGGTACGCCGCCGGCAAGATCACCGTGAAGGAAGACATCAGCCACGGTCTGGAGGCGGTCGTGCCGGCGTTCATCGGCATGCTGCAGGGGCGCAACTTCGGCAAGACGATCGTCGCGCTTTAAAACGGCAGCGGCGCGCCGGGCGCCGCCTCCATCGCAGTTCAGTACGACTTCGGCAGGCCGAGCACGCGCTCGGCGACGTAGTTCAGCACCATCTCGCGGCTCACCGGTGCGATGCGTGGAATCATGATCTCGCGCAGGTAGCGCTCGACGTCGAACTCCGCCGCGTAGCCCATGCCGCCCAGCGTACGCACCGCGCGGTCGCAGGCCAGGTAAGCCGCATCGGCCGCCAAAAACTTGGCGGCATTGGCCTCGGCGCCGCAAGGCCGTCCGCTGTCGTAAAGCGCCGCAGCGCGCCAGATCAGGCAATCGGCCGCTTCGAGCTGCATCCAGCTTTCGGCAAGGGGGTGCGCGATGCCCTGGTTCTTGCCGATCGGCCGTCCGAACACCACGCGCTCCTTGGCGTAGCTCGCCGCCTTGGCCAGCGCGCGCCGGCCGATGCCGACCGCTTCGGCCGCTACCAGGATGCGTTCGGGATTGAGCGCGTCGAGCAGGATCGAGAAGCCTCGGCCTTCTTCACCGATTCGATGGCCAAGCGGCACCGGAAGCGCGTCGATGAACACCGCATTGGAGTCCACCGCCGCACGGCCGTGTTTGCGGATCTCGCGCACCTCGATGTACTTGCGGTTGAGGTCTGTATAGAACAGGGTCATGCCGTCGGTCGGCTTCTTGCAGTCCTCGATGGGCGTGGTGCGCGCCAGGATCATCATCTTGTTGGCGCGCTGCGCGGTCGAGGTCCACATCTTGCGGCCGGTAATGACATAGCCGTCGGCCGTGCGGGTGGCGCGCGTGGTGATGTGTGTGGTGTCGAGGCCGGCATCGGGCTCGGTCACGGCAAAACACACGACGTCCTCGCCGCGGTTGAGCGGCGGCAGGATGGCTTCTTTTTGCTGTTCGGTGCCGTGCACCGCGACTGCATGCGGCGCAAAGATGTTGATGTGGATGGTCGAGCAGGCGGCCAGCACCCCGGCCGAGTTGCCGACCGTTTGCATTAGCAGCGCCGCCTCGGTCAGGCCGAGCCCGGAGCCGCCATAGGCCTCCGGCATCATGATGCCGAGCCAGCCGGCTTCGGCCACCGCTTTCTGGAACTCGACGGGGAAGGCGTGCTTCTCGTCCTTGTCGCGCCAGTACTCGTCGTCGAAGCGGTCGCACAGGGTTTGCACAGCATCGCGGATCTGCTGTTGCTCGGGAGTGAGGTCCAGTGACATGGTGGTTTCAGGTTGAAAAGGATTAAAGTATGGTAAACCATCCTTTAAGAGATTGCATCCATGAAACTACGGTGGAACCACGGCGTCGTGACCTTGCAGGAGCCCGACGATTTCAAGGCCTTCAAGGTCGTCGTCGATGGCGATGAATCGCAGTTCGCGCAGGTCTCCCAAGACTTCGCCCGCATTGCGACGTTCGACGGCCCGGGAACTGCCTGGGTCGCCCAGGCTGCCCTGCGGGCGCTGGGAGCGCAGGGCCGCGATCCGGCCTGGTCCACCGCGCTGGATGCGATGGTCGAAAAGGCGAGGCCGCACGGCTGGATCGACGCTGGGACGGGCGCGATCAAGGCGCACGTCGAGTGGGTTGCTGCAACGCCTCGTAACGACGATTGAGCCGCTCGCTCGGGACTTTCCCTAGGTCGGGCAGGCAAGTAGTGACAATGTTCCATCTTTAGAACTAGTATCGCCCCGATCCTAAGCGTTCTACAGAGGAAACCGCGTGTCCCAGTTCCTGCAAATCGTCCTGGCGGGCATTTCCATCGGCGCCATCTACAGCCTCGCGGCGCTGGGCTTCACCATCGTTTTCAATGCCACCAAGGTCACGAATTTTGCCAACGGCGAGTTCGTCATGATGGGCGGATTGATCTCGGCCTCGCTGGTGGCCAACGCCCATTGGCCGGCGCCGCTGGCAGTAGGGTTTGCCGTGGTGTCGGTTGCGGCGCTCGGCGTGGTGCTCGACAAGTTCGGCCTGCAGCAGGCGCGGCGCAAAACCATCCTCGGCTACGCGATGATCACCATCGGGTTCAGCCTGCTGTACCGCGGCCTGATGCAGGTGGTCGCGGGGCGCGACGTGCTGTTCATGCCCAACTTCGGCGTGGTGCCCGACCTGCGCGTGCTCGACGTCTATTTCAGCTCGCAGTCGACCTGGATCCTCGTCACGCTCGCGCTGGTGAGCGGCGCCCTGAGCTATCTGTTTTTGCGCACGCGGCTCGGCAAGGCGATGCGTGCCGCCAGCCAGAGCCCGCGCGCCGCGGCGCTGTGCGGCATCGAGCCGGCGCTCATGTCGGCCATCGCATTCGCCATGGCGGCAGGGGCGGGCGCGTTGGCGGGTGCGCTGGTCGCGCCGGTCGGTGCGGCTTTCTATGAATACGGCCTGTCGTTCGGTCTCAAGGGCTTCGCGGCCGCGGTGCTCGGCGGCTTCGGCAGCCCGGTGGGTGCGGTTGTCGGCGGCCTGCTCATCGGACTGCTCGAAAGCCTGTCCGCCGGCTACCTGTCGTCGGCCTACAAGGACGCCGTGGCGCTGGCCATCCTGCTGGCCTTGCTGCTGGTCTGGCCGAGCGGCCTGCTCGGCCGCGTCGAAGCAAGGCGGGTCTGAGCATGGAGCAAGCCATCGTGAGCGCCTTGCCGGCCAAGGAAGCTGCTGCGCCCGTGAAGACCCTGGCCGGTGCGCGCTATCGGCGCGACGTGATCGGCGTGGGCGTTCTCACGGCGATCGCCATCGTCATCGGGCTGACCGTCACGCGGTCGTTCTATCTGACCATGCTGATCTATTCGGCCATCTACGCCATCGCCGCATTGGGCATGTCGCTGCTGTTCGGCTTTGCCGGCCAGATCTCCATCGGGCAGGCGGCGTTCTTCGGCGTCGGTGCATACACGAGTGCTTATCTGGTGACGCACTTCGATGTGCCACCGGTGCTCGGCACGGTCTGCGCCACCGCGCTGGCGGGCGCGTTCGGCTGGCTGGTGTCGCGGCCGCTGCTGCGGCTCACCACCAACTACCTCGCCATGGGCACGCTGGCGTTCGGCGTCATCTGCTTCATTCTTTTTGCGCAGCTGCGCAACGTCACGGGCGGGCTCGACCCGGGCATCGTGTCGCTCAAGTCGTTCTCGATCGGCCCGTGGGTGCTCGACGAGCCGCGCAAGATGTACTGGCTGGTGGCCGGCGTGCTGTGCGTGGTCATGCTGCTGGTCATCAACCTGGTGCACAGCCGCATCGGCCGTTCATTGAAGGCGCTCAAGGTCTCCGAAGTGGGTGCCGCCGGACTCGGCGTCGACGTGGTGCGCTACAAGGTCGCAACCTTCACGCTGGCCGCGGCGCTGGCCGGCTTGGCAGGCTCGCTCTTCGCGCATTTCCAGAGCGCATTCAACGCCAGCGTCTTCAACGTCGGGCTGTCGATCGAGCTGCTCATCATGATCGTGGTCGGCTCGGTCACGACGCCGTGGGGCGCGCTGTTCGGCGCGCTGTTCGTCACCATCCTGCCGTCGTTCCTGGAAGACTTCGAGCACTACAAGCTGCTGATCTACGGCGTCATCATGACGGCCGTGATGATCTACATGCCCGACGGTTTCGGCAAGGGCGTGGTCGAAGCGGCCGTGTCCCTGTGGAAGCGCAGGAGGTCCGAATGACCCTCGTCGTCGAAGACTTCGGCAAGCGCTACGGCGGCCTGGTGGCGGTCGACCGGGTGAGCCTCACCGCACGCGCCGGCGCCGTCACTGCACTCATCGGGCCCAACGGCGCCGGCAAGACGACGCTGCTGAACCTGATCAGTGGCGTGATCATGTCCGACAGCGGAACCTGCACGCTGTTCGACGAAAACGTGACGGGCCGCACGCCGCACCAGCTCGCGCATCTGGGGTTGACGCGCACCTACCAGAGCCCGCAGTTGTTCGACGACATGAGCGTGCTCGAAACCGTGATGGTCGGTGCGCATCTGCGGGGTTCGGCGGGCTTCATCTCGTCGATGTTCCGTATCGGCAAGACGCGCCGCGAAGAGGCCCGGCTCGAAGCGCAGGCGCTGGGGGCCATCGAGCGCGTGGGCTTGCCTTCGTCGCTGCTGCGGCGCCCGGCGGTCGACCTGGCGTACGGCCTGCAGCGCCGCGTCGAAATCGCCCGCGCCCTTGCGATGCAGCCGCGCGTGCTGCTGCTCGACGAACCCGCAGCGGGCTTGAACCAGCAGGAGACACACGAGCTCGCCGGCCTGGTCCACAGCCTTGCCGCGGGCGGCCTCACCGTGCTGCTGGTGGAACACGACATGGACATGGTCATGGGCATTTCGCAGCACGTGGTGGTGATGAACTTCGGCCGCAAGATCGCTGAAGGCTCGCCGGCCGAGGTGCAAAAGAACCAGGAAGTCATCGACGCCTACCTGGGCGCGCCGGCCGAGATGGCCGATGCCGGCGAGGTGGCCCATGCTTGAACTGAAAGACGTCTGCGTGCGCTACGGCGCCATCCAGGCGCTGCATTCGGTGTCGATGCACGTCGCCCAGGGCGAGATCGTCTGCCTGATCGGTGCCAACGGCGCCGGCAAGTCGACCGTGCTCAACGCCATCTCCGGCGTGGTCGCGCCGCTCGGCGGCAGCATCGCCTTCGAGAACGCGAACATTCGCGGCGCACGCGCCAGCAGCATCGTGCGCAAGGGATTGATCCAGGTGCCCGAAGGGCGGCTGGTGTTCCCCGACATGACGGTGCGCGAGAACCTCGAGATGGGTGCCTACAGCCGGCGCGACGCCACCGAGGGCACGCTGGCCATGGTCATGGCGCTTTTTCCGCGCCTGTCGGAACGCACGACCCAGCTCGCCGGCCTGATGTCGGGCGGCGAGCAGCAGATGCTGGCCATCGGCCGCGCGCTCATGGCTGCGCCACGTTTGCTGCTGCTCGACGAGCCGTCGATGGGCCTGGCGCCACTCGTGATCGCCGACATCTTTCGCACCTTGCAGCGCTTGCGCAGCGAGTTCGGCCTGTCGATCCTGCTGGTGGAGCAGAACGCGCGTGCGGCCCTGATGCTGGCCGACCGCGGCTACGTGCTGACCAATGGCCGCATCACGCAGGAAGGCACGTCGAAGGCGCTGTTGGCCGACACGGCGACGCAAGAGGCGTTTTTGGGCCGCATGGCGGCGGCCGTCGCTGCTTGAGGGCCGCACCGTGAAGCTCACGCTCTACTACCGCCCCGGCACCTGTGCCCTGGCTTCCTTCCTTGCGTTGGAGGAGGCGGGCGCCGACTACGACGCCGTCGACGTGACGGACCGGCCCGACCTGCTGGCCTCGCTCAACCCGCGCGGCAAGGTGCCGGTACTCGAAGTCGATGGCCACACCCTGCGCGAGAACGTCGCCATTCTTTCCTTCGTTGCGCGCCGTTATCCGGCCGCGAGCCTGCTGCCCCAAGACCCGTTCGAAGAGGCGCAATGCCTGTCGACGGCCGCCTGGTTCGCCAGCACGCTGCACATCGACTATCGGCGCTTTCTGAAGCCCGCCGTTTACAGCCCCGAGCACGCCGCGAGGCAAGCGATCAGCGCTGAAGGCGCCTTGCAATACAGCCGCGATCTCGACGAGCTCGATCGGCAGTTGCGCGGCAAGACATGGCTGCACGGCGAGCAACGATCGATCGCTGATTTTTACGGACTAGTGTTCGTCGACTGGGCGCATCGGTCGGCGTTGTACGACCCCGGCTGGACCGGCATCGGGCAATGGGCGGAGCGTTTGCGGCAGCGGTCCGCCGTCGCACGCGTGCTGAAGATCATGGGCAGCCCTTTGGTGGCAGGAGACAAAAAATGTTGAAAAGACTTTGGGCCGGTACGGCCCTGGCGATCCTCGCGGGCGTGGCAGCGGGGCAGGCAGGCGCACAAGAACTGAAGATCGGCGTGATCGTCTCGCTGAGCGGCGCGACCGCGATCTATGGCGATCCGGTGCCCAAGACTTTGCGCCTGTTGATCGACCAGTTGCCCGACCAGAAGATCGCGGGACACGCGGTCAAGCTGATCGTGGTCGACAGCGAGAGCAATTCCACCAAGGCGGTTCAACTGGTGCGCCGGCTGATCGATCGCGACGAGGTCGACGTGATCATCGGCCCGTCGACCAGCGGCGAGGCGATTCCGATCGTGCCGGTGGTCAATCAGGCCAAGGTGCCGAACATCACCTTCGGCAGTGCCGAGCCGGTGACCACGCCGGTCACGCCGTACGTCTTCGGCGTGGCGCCGTACGACCGAATGGGCATCGCCAACATTCTGGAAAACCTGCAGCAGCGCGGCATCACCCGCATCGCGCTCGTGCATTCGCAAGACGGCTTCGGCCAGGGCGGCATGAACATCTTCAAGGAGACGGCGCCCAAGTACGGTGTCGAGCTCGCGGTGATCGAAAGTTTTGCGCCGCAAGACACCGACATGACGGCCCAGCTGCTGCGCATTCGCGAGGCCGGCAAGGTCGGCGCGGTGGTGGCGTGGGCACCGACGCCGGGACCGACGATCCTGCTGCGCAATGCGGCCGGGCTGAAGCTCGGGCTGCCTTTTTATCTGGGCTTTGCGCAGGCATCGAATGCTTTTCTCGAACAGGTCGGGCCGGCGGGCGAGGGCGCCTATGTGTCGTCACTGCCGATCATCGCGCCCGACGTGATGCCGGCCGACGATTCGCGCCGCCCCGAGATGCTCGCGCTCAGCAAACAGTACAAGGACAAATACGGCGTGGCGGCCGATCAGACCGTCGGGCATGCGCTCGATTCGTTTCTCATCGTCAAGGGCGCCGTCAGCAATATCAAGGGTCCGCTGACGCGCACGTCGCTGCGCGATGCCATCGAGAACTTCAAGTTCTGCGGCGCCAACGGCTGCCGCGCCTATCGCCCTGACGACCACCGCGGGCTCGAGAAAAGCGGCCTCGTCATGCTGCAGATCAAGGGCGGCAAATGGCGTGCCGCCACCAATCCCTGACGCCACGCCCATGGACCTCGGAATAGCAGGGCAGGTGGCCGTCATCACCGGCGGCGCGCGCGGCCTCGGCGCCGCGACGGCACAGAGCCTGGCGAACGAAGGCGCCTTCATCGCCGTGTGGGACCGCGACGAGCCGTCGGCTCACGCACTGGTCCGCGAGATCGAGGCCGCGGGCGGCAGGGCGCTGGCCGTGGTGCGCGAAGTCGCGTCTTCAGACGAAGTGGCAGCCGGCGTCGCACAAGTCGTCGCCGCATTCGGGCGCATCGACATCCTCGTCAACAACGCCGGCTTCTCGCATCTCGGGCCGGTCGCGGAGATGACCGACGCGCAATGGGCGAGCGTCGTCGGCGTGCACCTGACCGGCGCCTTCAACATGGCTCGCGCCGTGGTGCCGACGATGAAGGCGCAACGCTACGGCCGCATCGTCAACATGTCGTCGCTCGCCAGCATGGGCGCCGACGGCATGGCTTGCTACGCCACCGTCAAGGCCGGACTGCAAGGACTGACGCGTGCGCTTGCGGTCGAACTCGGAGCGCACGGCATCACGGTGAACGCGGTCGCCCCCAGCCTCATCCGCACCGAGCGCCTGAGGGCGAGCCCGGTGTTCGAGCGGCTGAATGCGCTGTCGCTGCGCGGCCAGGCGATACAGCGCGACGGCCTGCCCGAAGACGTTGCCAACGCGATCGCTTTTTTTGCCTCGGCATGCTCCGGCTTCGTCACCGGCGAGGTGATGTTCGTGACCGGCGGCATCCGGCAACTCTGGTGAATCGCCGCTGGCACGACCGCGTCCGCCATTTCCTTTTTCCCGCCATTTCTTCTTTCTTGTACCTTCAACGGAGACAACCATGAAAACGATTTCCCGCATGGCCGTCGGCGTCGCGCTGCATTGCGCAGCCTTCGCCGTTCTGGCACAGGAAACCCTCAACGTGAGCGCCATACTCGCGATCAGCGGACCGGCGTCGATCTACGGCGCGCCGGCCGAAAAGGCGTTGCGCCTGATGGTCGACAACCTGCCGAACAAGTCGATCGCCGGCCATCCGGTCAAGCTCACGATCTACGACACCGAGGGCAACTCCACCAAGGCGGCGCAACTGTTTCGCCGTGCAGCCGAGAACGACGAGGCGCACATCGTCTTCGGGCCTTCGACCAGCGGCGAATCGCTGGCCATCGTGCCGATCGCCAACCAGCTGAAGGTGCCCACCGTGAGCCACGGCGGCGCGGAGACCATCACCAAGCCGCTCACGCCGTACATGTTCGCGCTGCCGCCGACCGACCGGCTGATGGTCGAGTCGCTCATCGCATCCATCAAGCAGCGCGGCTGGAAAAAGGTGGCGGTGATGTATTCGGTCGACGGCTTCGGGCAGTCGGGCGGCACCATTGCGCAGGAACTGGTTCCGGCCTCGGGCCTGGAACTGACGGGTGTGGAAACCTTTGCCTCGCAAGACACCAACATGGCGCCGCAGTTGCTGCGTCTGCGCGAGAAAAATCCCGACGCGATCATTTTGTGGTCGGCCAACCCGGGTCCGACCATCGTGGCCAAGAACGCGCTGGAGATGGGCCTGAAGAAGCCTTTCTTCGTCAGCACCGCCAACGCGACGCTCGGCTTCATCAACCAGACCGGCCCGGCCGCCGAAGGCATCTACGCGGCCACGCTGCCGATCGTGGCGCCCGACGCGCTGGCCGACGGCGATCCGCGCAAGCCGATCTTCTTACGCTTCAACAAGCAATACATGGACAAGGTCGGCCAGCCGGCCGATCAGGCGTCGGGCCATGGTCTGGACGACATCCTGCTGCTCGAAGCGGCCATGAAGAACCTGCAAGGCCCGCTGACGCGCGAGAACCTGCGGGCGGCGCTCGAAACCGTAAAGATGTGCGGCTCCAACGGCTGTCGACAGATGCGCCCGGACGACCATCGCGGCCTGACGAAGGACGCCATGGTGGTGATGCAGATTCGGGATGGGAAGTTCGCGCAGGTCAAATAGCGGGAAAGGGATCCG
>JAQGMP010000670.1 GCA_028292285.1 Variovorax sp.
GGACCGGTTGCCATTTCACCAACTGCACCTTTTCGTCCTGCGACCTGCAACGCATTTCCATCAGTGGCTGCGCCTTCATCGGTTGCACCTTCACCGACAGCCGATTTGCGCACAGCAGTTTCAGCAATGCCAGCTTCACGGAGTGCACGTGGAACGAGCTGAACTTCGACCATGCCCGTTGGAGCGACCTCAAGATCTTGTCGTGCACCGGCACCCAGATCACCGCTCAAAAGCTGACGGGCGATCGAGTCGACTTCACCGGCAGCCAGTTCCAGGACATGGAGTTGACGAATGCTGCGATCAACTGACTTGTAGTCCGTCGGACCAAAGGGAGATCGACAAGGTGAAGTGGATGATCTTTCTGCTGGCGGAGGTGTGCAAGAATTTTGGCGCGAAGCCACTCTGTACCGCGGCGTTCAGTCAAGACGTCCGGGTGGTCAAGGTTGACCTGAGTGGCATGAGTCCGGCGCAGCTCAACGGACTTCTGACCTACGCTAGCAGGTTTTGGCCGGGCAGCGAATTCAAAGAAGCCGACCCCAGGAAGGTCGACTATTTTCTTGTTCAGAACCAATCCATGACTGGCGTCACGGAAATCTTCATCTTCATCCCGCTCGCTCGAATACCTCTACCGCTGCAAGCCCGAGTGAGCTAATTCCATGATGTTTTTCGATGCGAATTGAGAACGCCTGTCGGGCCGCAGAAGCTGTGGGGGCGCCTTCCGCGCCTGACATTCCACCCACCTGCAAGGCGACTCCACGCTGACGCGGCGCAGGACGCGCACTTCGCCGACACACAGATCAACGCACTAATGAGCACAGAACCCCACCAAGACCCCATCAAGCCCAATGATTCGGAGGACGTTTTACCCGTTGAGGGAGGAAGGCTGATTCTCGGCAAGGACGGCCATGCGGTCGTCTACGCCGACGATGGCAGCGTGCTCACCTTCAATGAGGACGATGAGAACGGAACCATGGAGATCACCAACCCGGTCGTCTCGCGCATTGAGATTCAGGACATCCGCCTGGTGAGCAGCTACCTCATCGGGCGCTCGTTCGACGACACGATTCATGCCATCGAGTTCGTGGGCGGCGGCCGGTTCTCGTACTCGATGAATCCAGCGGGCAAAGTGATCGCGTTGACCCTGCGGGGTGTCGACTTCTTTCGCAGCCCCGACGACGCCGTGTGCTTGCGCGGTACCAGGCCCGACTTCCGGCCAAACGCCACGACATGAACTGCAGAGCGATCTCGCGTGATGGCGGCATCGAAGGCCCGTAGAACGCGCCTGAAGGGGCCGGCGGGCAACCCCGTTGCGCGCGGTCGTGCACGGACGCGCACCGCCATTGATCGCACCACCACTTCTTTCGCATCGCAATGATGTATGGCATCCATCGCTCCGCATCTTGGGCGAGGGCACGTCCTCAACAAATACTTCGCCATCCGGCGCTACGGTGCCAAGGAAGCCAAGCTGCTTGCGATTGCCGAGCGGCACAAGCAGTTGCAGCAGATGACGGGGGTGCGGCCAGTGCATCCGGAAGAAGAAACCGTCAGGCGGGCGCCACCCCACGTGCTCCCGACCCTGCCGCCAGCGTCGATCGACGTTCAGGCGATTTCGAGAAGCAACAACCTCTCGGGGATTGTGGGCGTCCAGTTGCACTGCGATCGCAGAGGAGTTCCGCAAGCATGGGTGGCGACCACCAGACTCGACGGCAGGGATGTGAGCATGGTGTTCGCATTGAAGAAGTACGGCGACGAAGAGGCCTTGACGCTGGCGATCATGGCGCGGCAAGACCAGCTACAACAACGAGCCAAGTCGAACGCAATGGCCGGCTCAAGGCGCTGAGAGAAAGCGCTAGGCGACCCGACCAAACTCCTGAACCTGACCTGCAAATGCAGGCCGCCGGCCATTGGCAAAGAGGTCGCGGCGAACCCGGTACGGCAACGTAGTGGTAACTGGCGTCTATTCGATCGTCGCGCCCGACGCTTCGACGATGCCCTTCCACTTGGCATAGTCCTCGTTCACCACCTTCGAGAACTGCTGCGGCGACATCGGCAGCGGCTCGGCGCCTTGCCCATGGATCGCTGCCTGCATGTCGGGCATGGCCAGCAGTTCGTTGACCCTGCGGTTGACCAGATCGACCACGTTCTGCGGCGTGCGCGCCGGCATGAAGATGCCGTACCAGGTGCTGACGTCGAAGCCCTTGAAGCCGAGTTCGGCCACGGTGGGAACGTCGGGCAGCGAGCTGCTGCGCGCGGCAGATGTCACAGCCAGCGGCCGCAGCTTGCCGGCCTTGATCTGGCCGATGGCCGAAGGCACGGAAGACATCAGCAAATCGACATTGCCCGCCAGCACGTCCATGAGCGCAGGGCCGGAGCCTTTGTACGGTACGTGGCGCAACTGCAGGCCGGCGGCCTTGCCGAACAGGTCGCCGGCCAGGTGAATGGTGGTGCCGTTGCCGGGCGAGCCGTAGGTGACAGTGCCGGGCGCAGCCTTTGCGGCCTTGACGACGTCGGCGAGCGTCTTGAAGCGGGAGTTCTCGGCCGTGCCGATGATGACCGGCGTGTAGGCCACGCTGGCCACCGCCACCAGGTCGCGCGTCGGGTCGTAGCTCAGGTGTTTGTAGAGCCATGGCGCCACCACCATGTTGTCTTTTTGGCCCATCACCATGTCGTAGCCGGTGGGCGACGCCTTCGCGGCCTCGGCCAGTCCGATGGTGCCGCCGGCGCCCGCACGGTTGTCTGCGATGACGCTCCACTTCGCGGTGTCGCCGAGCTTGCTGGCGATGAGCCGGGCCAGGATATCGGTGCCGCCGCCGGGCGGAAAGGGCACGATCATGCGGATCGGTTTGGCGGGCCAGGAGTCCTCGGCTAAAGCGAGGCCGGAGGCGCCGCCGAGTGCGACTGCCGTGAGAAGGAGTGATCGTCTGTTCATCATGGGTGCGTTGTCCGTCGCGAGTGAA
>JAQGMP010000042.1 GCA_028292285.1 Variovorax sp.
AAAACTCGCCGACCACCGCGCCGGCGAACAGGCCCTGGTCGAACAGCGGAATGTGGAGCTGCAGCATACTCGGCGGATCGGTGCCGGCGGCCGGTTGTGAAAACACTGGCTGGCGCAGCTCGCGAGCCAGCGCGTAGTTGCTTTCTGTCTCTCCGGGGCGGAGCACCTCGCCCACCGGGTGCTGCTGCGACGGATGCACGCTCGGCGCCGCGTAGCTCGCCTTGAAGCGGCGCCGGTCGCCGATCCAGCTGATCTCCTGCAACTCCGGAAACTGGCTGACCAGCGACTCGGCACGGCTGTCGAATTCGGCCGAATCGATTTCGCGGTTCGATGCATCGCGCGCCAGCCGCATCAACTGTTCTTGCCGCTCCAGCAGGCGCAGCCGCACGCGCTGCTGCGCGTACTCGACGTCGCGCTTGACCGACTCCTGTTCGCGCTCGACTTCTTCGGCTCGCAAGTACCAGAAGGCCGAAACGATGACGCCCAGAAAGAGCAGCACGGCAGCCAGCGGTGCCAGCATGGCAACGGCGTCTTGCAGCACCGGCGTCTGGCGGCGCCACCAGCGCCGCCACCACGACAGCGGCGACGCATTTGCCGCGCTGCGGGCTACCGCGATCGGGGAAGAAAAGGGCATCGGCAGAGTGTAGGTGAAGCCTGCGAATCGTCACGAATCCGGCTTTTAAATATCACATTAAGAAATCATCATCTGCCATTTGAAATTGCTTAAATAATGTGGGAAACTGCCGCGCGTTGCCATTTCCGGCACTAAATTACGCTCACAACCCATAAAGCAGGAGACAAAGCATGTCGGCAAATCCCGAGAACCTGTTCGGCTCGGCCGCGAACGACGCGGACGCGCAAGAGACGCGCGAATGGATGGACGCGCTGTCGGCCGTCATCCAGAGCGAGGGCCCGGACCGGGCTCACTTTCTGCTCGAACAACTGCTGGAACATGCGCGCCAGCACAGCATCGACAAGCCTTTTTCGGCGACCACGGCCTACGTCAACACCATCGAGGCCGATCACGAAGAGCGCTCGCCCGGCAATGCCGAGATCGAAGAGCGGCTGCGCTCCTTCATGCGCTGGAACGCGATGGCGATGGTGGTCAAGGCCAACCGCCACCACCCGCCCGAAGGCGGCGACCTCGGCGGCCACATCGGTTCCTTCGCCTCGCTGGCCACCATGTTCGGCGCCGGCTTCAACCATTTCTGGCACGCCGAGAGCGAGGGCCATGGCGGCGACTGCCTGTACATCCAGGGCCACGTGTCGCCCGGCATCTATGCCCGCGCGTATCTCGAAGGCCGGCTCACCGAAGAGCAGTTGCTCAACTTCCGCCAGGAAGTCGACGGCAAGGGCCTGTCGAGCTATCCGCATCCGAAGCTGATGCCGCAGTTCTGGCAGTTCCCGACGGTGTCGATGGGCCTCGGCCCATTGATGGCGATCTACCAGGCGCGCTTTTTGAAGTACCTGCACGCCCGCGGCATCGCCAACACCGAGAACCGCAAGGTCTGGGTGTTCTGCGGCGACGGTGAAATGGACGAGGTCGAATCGCTCGGCGCCATCGGCCTGGCCGCGCGCGAAAACCTCGACAACCTCGTGTTCGTCATCAACTGCAATTTGCAGCGGCTCGACGGCCCGGTTCGCGGCAACGGCAAGATCATCCAGGAGCTCGAGGGCGAATTCCGCGGCGCGGGCTGGAACGTCATCAAGCTGATCTGGGGCCAGGGCTGGGACGCCCTGCTGGCGCGCGACAAGGACGGCGCGCTGCGCAAGATCATGATGGACACGAACGACGGCGACTACCAGTCGTTCAAGGCCAACGATGGCGCCTACGTCCGCAAGAACTTCTTCGGCCGCGATCCGCGTACCGCCGAAATGGTCGCCAAGCTGAGCGACGACGACATCTGGCAGCTGCGCCGTGGTGGCCACGATTCGCAAAAGGTCTACGCCGCATTCCATGCCGCCGTAGAGCACAAAGGCCAGCCGACCGTCTTGCTCGTGAAGACCGTCAAGGGCTTCGGCATGGGCAAGATCGGCGAGGGCAAGAACAATGTGCACCAGACCAAGAAGCTGAGCGACGAAGACATCAAGGCTTTCCGCGACCGCTTCAACATTCCGATTCCGGACAGCCAGCTCGACGAACTGCCGTTCTACAAGCCGGCCGACGACACGCCGGAAATGCAATACCTGCACGAGCGGCGCAAGGCGCTCGGCGGCTATCTGCCGCATCGCCGAACCAAGGCCGACGAAAGCTTCACCGTGCCGTCGATCGAAGTCTTCAAGAGCGTGATGGAGCCGACCGCCGAAGGCCGCGAAATCTCGACGACGCAGGCGTATGTGCGCTTTTTGACGCAGCTGTTGCGCGACCAGGCGCTGGGCCCGCGCGTCGTGCCGATCCTGGTCGACGAAGCCCGCACCTTCGGCATGGAAGGCCTGTTCCGCCAGATCGGCATCTACAACCCTGCTGGCCAGCAGTACACCCCGGTCGATAAAGACCAGGTCATGTACTACAAGGAAGACAAGGCCGGGCAGATTCTGCAAGAAGGTATCAACGAAGCCGGCGGCATGTCGAGCTGGATCGCGGCGGCCACGTCGTACAGCACGAACAACCGCATCATGGTGCCGTTCTACGTGTACTATTCGATGTTCGGCTTTCAGCGCGTCGGCGACCTGGCCTGGGCGGCCGGCGACATGCAGGCGCGCGGCTTCCTGCTCGGCGGCACCTCGGGCCGCACCACGCTCAACGGCGAAGGGCTGCAGCACGAAGACGGCCACAGCCACATCCTGGCGAACACGATCCCCAACTGCGTAAGCTACGACCCGACCTTCGCGCACGAAGTCGGCGTGATCCTGCACCATGGCCTGAAGCGCATGGTCGAGCGCCAGGACAACGTCTACTACTACCTGACGCTGTTGAACGAGAACTACCCGATGCCCGGCCTGCAGCCCGGCACCGAAGAGCAGATCATCAAGGGCATGTACCTGGCCAAGCAGGGCCCGGCGCTCAAAGCCAAGGCACCGACGGTGCAATTGCTCGGCAGCGGCACCATCCTGCGCGAGAGCTTCGTGGCGCAAGAGCTGCTCGAAAAAGACTGGGGCGTGTCGGCATCGGTGTGGAGCTGCCCGAGCTTCAACGAGCTGACGCGCGACGGCCAGGATGCCGACCGCTGGAACCTGCTGCACCCGACCGATACGCCGCGCGTGTCGTTCGTGGCGCAACAGCTTGCCGCCAGCAATGGGCCGGTGGTCGCATCGACCGATTACATGAAGGCCTATGCCGAGCAGATCCGGCCGTACATCCCGAAGGGCCGCACCTACAAGGTGCTCGGCACCGACGGTTTCGGCCGCAGCGACTTCCGCAACAAGCTGCGCGAGCACTTCGAGATCAACCGCCACTACATCGTCGTGGCTGCGCTCAAAGCCCTGAGCGAAGACGGCACCGTCCCCGTACAGAAGGTGGCGGACGCGATCAAGAAGTACGGCATCAACGTCGACAAAGTGAACCCGCTCTACGCTTGACCCCAGGTTGGACGAAGAACCAAGCGAAGAACCAAAACGAACAACCGGAACGCCTTCG
>JAQGMP010000044.1 GCA_028292285.1 Variovorax sp.
CACGGCATAGGCGTGGCGCCATCCTTCGCCGGCTTCGCGCGCCTCGCTCGCTGCGCGCACGCCGACGTCACGCACCCGCGCGACCGACTGCAGGTAGAGCGCCTCCGCCCGCGCGTTGCGGGCCTGGCCCCAATCGAACAACGGGATCGGCAGGTCGAGGGTCCAGCCTCGCTCGGTCGCGCGCTCGTTTGGGGCCGAGGCACCGCGCGCCCCGCCGAGATCCGGGAGGCCCGGGAGGCTTGGGTTTTCGCCGAAGACCGTGTTGCGCACCGCGCCGATTTCCATCGCATTGACGATGCGCGTGGCGCGCGTGAGGCCGAGCGAATCGGCGGTGGCGGCGCTTTGCGCCTGCGCGGATCGCACGTCGAGCCGATCGCTCAGCGCACGGGTCTGCACGGCGCGCGCGTCGGGCGGCGCATCGGGCAGCGCGGGCATGCGGTCGGGCAGGGTGTAGCCAGCGCGCGCGCCCGACAGACCGAGCAGCCTTGTGAGCTGCTCGCGACTGGCGACGGCTGCTTGTTCGGCTCGCGCCAGTTGTGCCGCGCTGTCGGCCAGCAGCAGCTGTTCGCGCGTTCTCTGCAAGGCGCTCCAGTTGCCTGCGCGCGCCATGCGGTGTGCCAGTTCGGCGCCGGCTTCGGCAGCGGCTTTGGCATCGTGCAAACAGGCGACGCCCTGTTGCGCCGCGATCGCGCGCACCCAGGCACGCCGCGTGTCGGCCGCCAGCAGCAGCACGCTTTGCGCCGCTTGCAGCTTGGCGATTTCATGTCGCTGCCCGGCCCATTTCGCCTGCCACGGCAGCGTGAAAAGGCTCAGCACGTTGAAGCGCAGCGCACGGTCGATTTCGAGTGAGCTGCCTTGCGCGAGCCGGCCGAAAGCAAGCACCGGATTCGGCAAGCTCGCGGCTTCGACCCGGTCGGCATCGCTAATCTGCAACGTGGCGAAGGCGTCTTGCATACGCGGGCTGTTCGCAAGCGCGATGCGCACGGCGGCCTCGGCGTTGAGGGGACGCGACAGCAGGGCATCGATGGCGGCTTCGTCGGCAGCGTCGGGTGCGCGCCGTGCCGGGGCGCCGCCTGTCAGTGCGTCGCCGGCGATGAGCGCCTGCACATCGGCAGCGCCGCCGTCAGGGGACAGGCTGGCGCAGCCGGAGAGCGCCAGAGTTGTGCCGAGCGCGAGCATGGCGCGCGCCGGCGAAAGAAAAAGAAAAGGACTCACGATGGATCTCCACGAGCGATAAGGCGACAGCCGCGCGCCCGAAGGCGAACGGCAGACGGACTGCGGGCAGGGAGATCAGAAAATGGGCGGTTTGAAGCCTGGTGCCCGCTCGGCGCTCATGAAAGCGACCGGGCGCGGCGCCGGGGTTTCGCGCGGTGCCGCGTCGAGCGCCGGGATGTCGGGCCACACCGCGATGGCGATCGAGTGGCAGAGCTGGCAATCGGTGCACGTGCTCTGGCAATCGTGCGTGCCGCCCGCATGGTGTGCGTCGGAATCGGCCGTCACGGTCGATTCGATGCCGTCCGTATTTGCCATGTCGACCACGGCGCCAGTCCCGTGCAATTCATGCGTGCCGTGCATGTCATGCGCGTGGCCCTGGACCGAAGGCAGGCTGGTCGCCGCGGTCTGCGCCTGCATCGATTCCAGCGCCATCGCGTCGCCCAGCCAGCCGCGCACCGGCAGCAGCAGGATCGCAAGGGCGAGGACGAAAACGCGCATCCGGCAATTTTATGTCCGGGTCCCGCAGCGCCGTCGCATCGCGGCGCACGTGGCCGGTTGGCGTCACTCATGCGGCCCGTCAAATTCGAGGCTACAAAACCTGCCTTGAACCTGACCAATCCCGAGATCTTCACCGGGCTGTCTCGCGTCGGTCACAGGCAAATCGATAACGACAAATAAGAGTGATTCGCAGTCAGAATTCGGGCGCTGGCCGGTGCATGTTCGCCACCGCGCAGCGCCGATCGAAGACACGAAATCCATGACCCGCCCCGCCCGCCTGCCAAGCCGCCGCAAACCCATCGCGCTGGCGCTGCTCAGCCTCGTTTCCTTGTCCAGCGCCTGGGCTCAGCAAGCTGCGCAACCCGCCGCGAACCCCGCAGCCGCGACGCCTGCGCCAGCAAGCTCGACGTCGGTGCCGCCGACGCTGCGCGAAATCCAGGTCGAGGGCACGGTCGACAAATCCAGCTTCGGGCCGAACGCGGCGTCGATCAGCCGGCTGCCGGCCGAGTTGCGCGACATCCCGCAATCGATCACCGTCATCAACCAGGCGCTGATGCAGTCGCAAGGCGCCACCTCGCTGGCCAGCGCGCTGCGCAACGTGCCCGGGCTGACCATCGGCGGCGCCGAAGGCGGGCAGATCGGCACCAACATCAACCTGAACGGCTTCTCGGCACGGACCGACATCTACCTCGACGGCGCGCGCGATCGGGCCCAGTACTACCGCGACATCTTCGCGCTCGACTCTGTCGAGGTGCTGATGGGCCCATCGTCGATGCTGTTCGGGCGTGGCAGCACCGGCGGCGTGATCAACCAGGTGAGCAAGCGGCCGACGCTGACGCCGTCCGGCGAGGCATCGGTTTCGGCCAGCACCACCGGGCTGGTGCGCACCACCGTGGACATCAATCAGCCGATGTCCGACACATCCGCCTTCCGGCTTTCCGCGATGGGGCAAGAGGGCGATGCCACCACGCGCGACCAGAGCAAGCTGCAGGACGTCGGCATCGCGCCAGTGCTCAAGTTCGGCATCGGCACGCCGACGCAGGTCACCTTGTCGGCGTTGATTCAACACAACCGCGACATGCCGGACTACGGCGTGCTCGGGCTCAACGGCCGGCCGGCCAAGGTCGACCGGAACATCGCTTACGGCGACAGCGACGACCGCACGACCTCCGACATCCGGGCCTTCGGCGCGCTGGTCACGCACAAGATCACGCCGACCACGTCGATCCGCAATCAGACACAGCTCAACGACGTGACCACCGACGCGCGCGAAACGTCGCCGCAGAACATAGGCCGCCGCGCCGCCAACGGCTCGTTCATCGCGTCGTCTACCGGCACCGCCGCCGTGCCGGCCGCGGTGTTCAGCACGTTGCCGATCGAGCAGCTCTGGGTGCGCCAGCAAAGCCATGATCGCGTGATCAACGACAAGTCGCTGTTCAACCTGACAGAGCTCAGCACCAAGTTCGACACCGGCCCGATCAAGCACTCGCTGCTGACCGGTTTCGAGCTGGGCCGCGACACCTACCGCAACCAGGCGTATTACCGCAACGGCAGCTGCGGCGGCGTCGCGCTGAATCCGGCGGGCACCACCAGCGGCTACGTGTCGTGCACGCCGCTGGCCTTTCCGAGCGAGGCGCCATCGCCGCTGAACGCACCCAGCTTGCCCGGCAATCTGGCCACCGCCACCGCCACCACGGTGGCCGCCTATGTCAACGACACCATCGAGCTGAGCCCGCAGTGGAAGCTGGTCGCAGGGGTGCGGCACGACCGCTACAAGGCCGATGTCGAAAACACCGTCGCCAGCGCGACGACGCTGGGCTACGAGCAGCAGACAACCAACTTCAACAGCGTGCGCGCCGGCGCCATCTGGCAGCCGACCACCGAGCAGTCGTACTACGTGTCGTACAGCACGTCGTTCAACCCCTCGCTCGAACAGCTGGTCGCGACCACCGGCGGCACGCAGCCGTTGCCGCCGCAGAAAAACAAGTCGTACGAGGTCGGCGGCAAGTGGGACACCAAAGACGGCAATCTGTCGTTCAGTGCCGCCGCTTTCCAGATCACGCAGACCAATGCCCGCGCGCAGAACAACGACGGCACCTACAGCGCCACGGGCACGGTGCGGGTCAACGGAGCCCGCGCCGGCGTGACCGGGCGCATCACCGATCAGCTCCAGCTGTTCGGCGCCTACACGCACCTCGACGCCACCATCATCGAAGGCATCGCGCCCGGCACGCTTGGCAAGATACCGGCCAACACGCCGAAAGACTCCGCCAGCTTCTGGGCGACCTACGCCATCACGCCGGAGTGGGAAGTGGGCGGCGGCGCCACCTACAACGCGAACCGTTTTGCCAACAATACCGACCTCGTGCGAGTGCCCGGCTACGTTCGTTTCGACGCGCTGCTGGCTTACCATCAGCCGAAGTACGACATCCGCCTGAACCTGTTCAACCTGTCGAACAAGTACTACTACGATGCCTTGATCCCGTCCGATGGCGGGCGTTCCGTGCCGGGTTCCGGACGGTCGGCCACGCTGTCGCTCAACTACCGTTTTTGACCGGGGCGCGGCGCGTCCCGGTACGCTGAACTGTCCTCATGCTGGTCTGCATTCCGAAAGTCCTCGACGCCGATGCGGTGGCCGCGGTGCGCGCGCGGCTCGATGCGGCCGGCGAGGCATGGATCGATGGCCGCATCACCGCGGGCCACCAGGGCGCGCCGGTCAAGTTCAATCAGCAGATCGACGAGCGTGCCGAGGTGGCGCACGCGTGCCAGGACATCGTGGCCGCGGCGCTCGAGCGCAACCCGACCTTCATCAGTGCGGCATTGCCCAACCTGCTGTACCCGCCGATGTTCAACCGCTACAGCGAGGGCATGACCTTCGGCCTGCATGTCGACGGCGGTGTCCGCATTCATCCGCACAACGGCCGCAAGCTGCGCACCGATCTTTCTGCAACGCTTTTTTTGTCGGACCCCGACAGCTACGACGGCGGCGAACTGCAGATGGAAGACACGCACGGCATGCAGAGCGTCAAGCTGGCGGCCGGCGATCTGGTGGTCTATCCGGCGACCAGCGTGCACCAGGTCACGCCGGTCACCCGCGGCGTGCGTGTGGCCTGCTTTTTCTGGGTGCAGAGCCTGGTGCGCGACGCCGGCGACCGCGCCCTGCTGTTCGACATGGACACCGCGATCCAGCGGCTCAACCAGAGCGGCGCCGACGAGCGCGCGCGCCGCACATTGATCGGCACGTACCACAACCTGCTGCGCAAGTGGAGCGACACCTGAGCGCATGAAGCGCAGCGGCGCTGATGGCGTCGCGCGGTCAGTCCGCATTCAGATTGTCCGGGCACGCTGTCCTTCACGAAGGGCGCCCAGCATGCAAATCATTTCGGAGACAGAGACTGCGTCACCCAGCGAACGCTTGCGGCGCGCTGACTTGCGCCCGACGGCCCGTCGCCTGTTGGTGCTCGAAGCCGCCGCGGCGCTGCCCGACGGTGACGTCAATGCCATGGCGATCCTGAGATTTCTCTATGCCCGCGGCACGCTCATCCCGCTGCCATCGCTCTACAGAATTTTGCGGGACATGAAGCACCGCGGCGTGCTTGAGCATTTACACTAGGCGTCCCTTTGGGGAGTAGCCGGCTTCCGTCTCACGGAAGCGCCTGCGTCAACATACTCGGCGTGCACCTTGCACGCTGTGGCGCAGGCAGCCTTTGCAGGTTGGCGAGACCATTGGCGTGTCAGCACGATGTGAGTCGGGCAGTGATGGCACGCCTCTGTTCTTGCCCGACCGAGCCAAAAAAAGAAGCTTCCCCACCATGAATTTCGCCGCAATCGTCTTGCTCGCGCTGGCCATGTCCACCGATGCATTCGCCGCCGCCGTCGGCAAAGGCACGGCCCTCCAAAAACCGCGCTGGTCCGAGGCGCTGCGCACCGGGCTCATCTTCGGCGTCATCGAAGCGATCACGCCGATGATCGGCTGGGCGCTGGGCTACGCCGCCGCCGACTACGTCAATGCCTGGGACCACTGGATCGCCTTCACGCTGCTCGGCGTGCTGGGCATCCGCATGATCTACGCGGGCCTCAAGACGCCCGACGAAGACGAGGAGGAGAAACCGACGCGCCATTCGTTCTGGGTCTTGGCGACCACCGGTTTCGCGACCAGCATCGACGCGATGGCCGTCGGCGTGGGGCTGGCGTTTTTGAACGTCAACATCTTTCCCATTGCCGCCTCGATCGGTTTCGCGACGTTCGTGATGGTGACGATCGGCGTGATGGTCGGCCGCGTGCTCGGCAACATCGCAGGCCGCTGGGCCGAGGCCGTGGGCGGCGTGGTGTTGATCGGCATCGGCTCGACCATCCTGTACCAGCATCTGCACGCCGTCTAGCGCAACTGCACCTTGATCCCGTCGTCGACCACCGTGATGTCGCCGATCTCGTAGGTCTTGCGGCCGACCGTGAGCTCTTCGGCCGTGAAGCTGCGCAGCACCTGGTCGCGGAGCAACTCTTGTGCGACCAGGGCGCCGATCTGCTGCACGCGCTCTGCGTCACGGCAGCCGACGCCCTGCAGCTCGAGCCGCTCGGCTTTGGGCTGATCGAGGCGCAGCGAACGCGTGGCGGCGTCGTACTTGAGCGCGCTGCTGACCGCCACCACACCCTCGACCGGTGACGCCCGCAGCAGCGGGCTGGCGATCGACAGCACGGCCGTGACGGCCGCGCGGTTGCTGCGCGCATCGAGGCTCAATTGCGGCTCGTGCAGACCGACGGTGAAGATTTCCGCATAGCGTTGGGCCAACGGAAAGTGCTTGACGATCTGCGCCTGCAGTTCAGCGCGGGTGGCCGTGTACTCGTTGGTGAAAAAGTTGAAACCGGCGAACGCTGTGGCACTGGCCGGCAGCAGAGCGGCCATGAGCGTTGCGCGGACGAAGCGGCGGCGGGAGAGCGTCGAATTCATGAGGGGTCGCGTTGTTCGCGGTCTGCGCGAAAAAAGGTGTTGAGTTCGTCGCCTGAGGCCGCCTGGGAGAAGCCGTCGAAGCGGCCCTGCTCGGCGATCAGTCTGGCGGCGTTGGAGAAGGCGCCCCAGGCCGTGCGTGCGAGTGCGCCGCCCACGCTGACGCGCCGAACGCCCAGCGCCGCAACGTCGGCCATCGTGAGGCCGGTGGCCGAGCCGATCAACAGGTTGACCGGCCTGGGCGCCACGCCGGCCACCACCGCCGCGATCTGTTCACGCGTCTTGATGCCGGGCGCATAGAGGCAATCGGCGCCGGCTTGGGCATAGGCGCGAAGGCGATGGATCGTCTCGTCGAGGTCGGGACGGCCGACCAGAAAACATTCGGCCCGGCCGACCAGCAGGCAGTCGCCGCCAGCCTTGTCGATGGCACCGCGGGCGGCACGAAGCCGCGCCACCGCGGTGTCGACGTCGTACAGCGGATCGGCCGCGTTGCCGGTCGAGTCTTCGATCGACACGCCGGCAGTGCCGGTTTCGATGGCGAGCCGAACGCTCTCTGCCACACCGGCCGCATCGTGGGCGAAGCCGCTTTCGAAATCGGCGTTCACCGGCAGGTCGGTGGCCGCCACGATCTCGTGCAGATGCGCGAGCACCGCATCGCGTGAGGCGGCGCCGTCGGGCTCGCCGCGCGACCACGCGAAACCGGAGCTTGTCGTCGCCAGCGCCTTGAAGCCGAGACCTTGCAGGAATCGCGCGCTGCCGACGTCCCACGGGTTGGGAATAACGAAACAGCCCGCGGCGTGCAGCTGCTGAAAAGCGCGCCGCTTGTCGGCGACACCGGGGCGGATCGAAGCGTGGTTTGGGGTCATCGTCTTGAACTGTGGTCCAGGTTCGGCCAATTCGGCGCAGGTGCCAGTTTGGCAGCAGTCGCGGCCGTCGTGGAATTGCCCTCCGGATGCTCGGATGGCCGGGCCGGCTTGGGCCAACTCGGCAAGAGCGACGATGCCGTCGGCGGAACCTGCGGCGGATTACTGCCGGTCGTCGACAGCGCCGATGAGACGGCACTCAAGCCGGTGACCAGGGCGGCCGGCGTGGCGGCGCCTGTTCAGCGACGCCGCGGCGCCCCGATTGCCTCAATCGTGCAGCGACGACAGAAACTGCTTCAGTTCGGGCGTTTGCGGGTTGCTGAACAACTCGGCCGGCGGCCCCATCTCATGCACCTTGCCTTGGTGCATGAAGATCAGCCGATCGCTCACTTTGCGGGCGAAGCTCATCTCGTGCGTGACCATCAGCAGGGTCATGCCCTCGTCTGCGAGTGACTCGACCACACGCAGCACTTCGCCTACCAACTCGGGGTCGAGTGCCGACGTGATCTCGTCGCACAGCAGCACGGCCGGGTCCATGGCCAGTGCGCGTGCAATGGCCACACGTTGCTGCTGGCCGCCGGACAACT
>JAQGMP010000065.1 GCA_028292285.1 Variovorax sp.
CGTCGCAGGAACTCCTGATCGTTCCCGGTAGCGCTTACGCCGCCACGCCCGCGTTGTGCGCCTGCTGGTCGGCGTGGTACGAGCTGCGCACCATCGCGCCGACGGCGGCGTGGCTGAAGCCCATCTCGTACGCCTTCGCATCGAACATCTTGAAGGTGTTGGGGTTCACGTAGCGGCGCACCGGCAGGTGTGACGTCGATGGCGACAGGTACTGGCCGATGGTCAGCATGTCGATGTCGTGAGCGCGCATGTCACGCATGACTTGCAGGATCTCTTCGTCGGTTTCGCCCAGGCCGACCATGATGCCGCTCTTGGTCGGCACTTTCGGGTGCAGCGCCTTGAACTTCTTCAGCAGGTTCAGGCTGAACTGGTAGTCGCTGCCGGGCCGTGCTTCCTTGTACAAACGCGGCGCGGTTTCCAGGTTGTGGTTCATCACATCCGGCGGCGCGAGCTTCAGGATTTCCAGTGCGCGGTCGTCGCGGCCACGGAAGTCGGGCACCAGAATCTCGATCTGCGTCATCGGCGAGAGTTCGCGGATGTTGCGGATGCAGTCGACGAAATGCTGGCTGCCGCCGTCGCGCAGATCGTCGCGGTCGACGCTGGTGATCACCACGTACTTCAGCTTCAACTTGGCGATGGTCTTCGCCAGGTTCAGCGGTTCGTCCTTGTCGAGTGGGTCGGGCCGGCCGTGGCCGACGTCGCAGAACGGGCAGCGCCGCGTGCACTTGTCACCCATGATCATGAACGTGGCGGTGCCGTTGCCGAAGCACTCGCCGATGTTCGGGCACGAGGCTTCTTCGCAGACCGTGTGCAGATTGCTTTCGCGCAGGATCTGCTTGATCTCGTAGAAGCGCGTGGTCGGCGATCCGGCCCGCACCCGAATCCACTCCGGCTTTTTGAGCACCTCCCCCTGGATCACCTTGACCGGAATACGAGACAGCTTGGCCGCGGCCTTCTGCTTGGCAAGCGGGTTGTAGGTTTCCTGGCTCTGGATGTCGCGAACGACTTCGGTGGTGCTCATATCGGACTGACTGGGGTGGAACTAAGGTGCGAGGGCGGCGATGAGTTTTTGGCTCAAGACCCCGGCAGCGTCGTCCCAAGTGGTTTGGACGCCAATTGTAGAAAGGTCGACCGTTTTCAGCCCCGCGTAGCCGCAAGGGTTGATGCGCGAGAAGGGTTCGAGCTCCATCGCGACATTGAGCGCGACGCCGTGGTAGGTGCAATGCCGGCTGACTTTGATGCCGAGAGCGGCGATCTTGCCGAGGCCGGCGAAGGTGTCGATCGCCAAGCCGCCTGCCGATGTAGTCGCCGATGCAGGCTGTGCCGAAGGCGCCAGCCGTGCATGCGAAAACGGATCGTCGAGCCGCACGTAGATGCCCGGCGCGCCGACGATGCGATGCCCCGTCACGCCGAAGTGCGCCAGCGTGCGCAGCACCGCCTCCTCGATGCGGTAGACGTACTCCTTGACGTAATAGCCCGCGCGCCGCAGATCCAGCAACGGGTAGGCGACCACTTGACCCGGCCCGTGGTACGTCACCTGGCCACCACGGTCGGCCTGCTCGATCGGGATATCGCCGGCGTTCAGGATGTGATCCTGCTTGCCCGCGAGGCCCTGAGTGAAAACGGCGTCGTGCTCGCACAGCCACAGGGTGTCGCGCGTCTCCGGCGTGCGCTCCTGCGTGAAGCGCTTCATTTCGGCGAAGGTCGCTGCGTAGTTGGCGCGACCGAGCCATCGCACTTCGATCGGCGGGGCTTGGAGCGTGGCGATGTCGCGCTCAGGGTCGACGTTCGGCAAGGCAGCCGCCATGTTGTTCATTTCGCGTCCGGCCGCGCCGGCAGCAGGCGTGTCTCGCCGATGGCCAGCGTGAAAAAGGCGTCGTCCGCCACGCCTTGCGCCTTGCGCGCGATAGCCAGGTCTTTCGGCGGCTGATCGAGCGCTTCGTCGGTCAGCTGAAAGGTGCCCCAGTGCACGCCCATGCTGCGCTTGGCCTTCAGCTCGCGGTGGATGCGGACGCTCTCGTCGGGGTTGGCGTGCTGGTCCTGCATGAACCACCGCGGCTCGTAGGCGCCGATGGGGATCAGCGCGATGTCGAAGCCGCCACCCAGCGCATCGGTCTGGCGCGCCGCCAGGCGCTGCTGCGTGTCGACGAAGTCGTGCGAGTAGCCGGTGTCGCCCGCAAAAAAGGCGTGCCACCGTGGCGAGAGCAGCGCGTAGCCGCCCCACAGCGTTTGCATCTTGTCGCCGAGCCCGCGCGCACTCCAGTGCTGCGCCGGCACCAGAAACACCTGCACCGCGTCCGGCGCATCGGCGGCGACACCGGCGCCGTTGCGCTGGATGCGGACCTCGGCGGCCGTCGGCGGCTTGTTGCGTTGCCGGGACCCTGTTGCGGGCAACGTCACGCTGTCCCACCAGTCGAGCTCGATCGCATTGGCAATGCCGCGCTCGGCCAGCCACGGCGCAATGCCGAGCGGCACCACGAAAAGCGGCGAGCCGCCGGGCTGCGCCGCGAGCGCTTTCACGCTGCCCTCGTCGAGGTGGTCGTAATGGTTGTGGCTGATCACCACCAGATCGATGCGTGGCAGATCCTTCAGCGCCACGCCCGGTGGCTGGTAGCGCTTCGGCCCGGCGAACGAGACGGGCGATGCGCGCTCGCCGAACACCGGATCGGTCAGCACATTCAGCCCGCCGCCCGGCGCCGGAACCTGCAGCAACACCGACGCGTGGCCGATGAACGTCACGGTCGGACGCATCTGCGCGCCGTCGTTGCTTTTCAGCAGCGCGAGGTCGGGCACGACCACCGGCGGCGGCGCTTCGGGCGGCGGCGGCAGGCCCTTGAACCACGACGGAATCTGCCAGCCGATCAGCACGTCGGTGAAGAAATTCTTCGGCTTGAAAGCGATGTAGTTGTCTTGAAAGCCGTCGCGCGTGTGGTGCTTGCGCGTGGCGTCGAAGTACGGATTCGGCGCGGTCGTGCAGGCCGCGGCGAGGCCGCCGGCGCACAGCACCGCGGCCAGATGCCGCCGAAGCTGAAGCTGGCGTCGGATCGATCGCAAAGTCGACCGCAGAGGCGTCAAAGGACGACCTTGACCGAAGGGTGCGACGACAGCGCCCGATACAGGTCGTCGAGCTGCTCGCGGCTGGTGGCCGTGACGGTGATGGTCACGCCCAGATAGTTGCCGGCCTTGCTGTCGCGCAGCTCGACCGTGGTCGCGTCGAAGCTCGGGTCGAATCGCTCCGCGATCTGCGTGATGGCGTGGACGAAGCCGTCGGCCTTGACGCCCATCACCTTGATCGGGAACTGGGACGGGTATTCGATCAGCGATTCCTGCTTGGTGGGATCGGGCGTGCTCATGACGGGCTCCGTAGGGTATTTCGATCAGCGATTGCGCTGCTTCGCGTCCTGGTAGGCCGCGTACAGCTGCTGGTAGATGGGGCCGGGTCGGCCGTTGCCAATGGGCTGTCCGTCGAGCGTCACGACGGGCAGCACTTCCTTGCTGGCGGACGAGAGCAAAAGCTCGTCGGCACCGAAGACTTCGTCCCGCGCGATGCGGCGCAGATCGAACGGGATGCCGCTGTCGGCGCACAAGCGCGCGAGCAGGCCGTAGCGGATGCCAGCCAGCACGAGTTCGTCTTTGGGCGGCCCGCTGACGCGCCCGTCTTTCACGACCCATACGTTGCTGGACGACGCTTCGCTCAGGAACTCGCCGCGGAACATCACGGTCTCGGCCGCGCCCGCGTCGACGCTGATCTGCCGCGCCAGCACGGCGCCGAGCAGGCTCGTGGCCTTGATGTGCGCCTTCTGCCAGCGAAAGTCGGCGGCGGTGACGCAAGCGACGCCGGCAGCGCGCACTGCATCGGCCAGCGGCTTCATCGGGTTGACCATGGCGAACACGGTCGGCACCAGGCCCTTCGGCATGGCGTGATCGCGCAGCGCCACGCCGCGCGTCACCTGGTAATAAACGGCTTGCGGCGATGCTTCGGGCGACGCGGCGCCGGGTTCGGCGAGCTTCATCGTGATCTCGCGCCACTGCTCGGGCGTCCGCGGGTTGTCGATGCGCAGCTCGGCCAGCGATCGACCGAGGCGCGCCATGTGCTCGTCGAAGCAGAAGGGTTGCCCGCCGTACACCGGCACCACTTCGTAGGCGCCGTCGCCGAAGATAAATCCCCGGTCGAGCACGCTCACTTTGGCGTCGCGCAACGGGGTGTACTGGCCGTCGAGGTAACAGAGCGTGTCGGGCAGGGCGTCGGCGATCGGATGCATGAGGAATTATGGTCGGCGAGCCTTGGTGTGCTTGTCGTCAAGGGAAAGGTTCCGTTCTCGTTGCACGTTTTGCGCATCGGTGTGCGGTCGTGCCTGGAAAGGCATTGGTTTTACTTATAATCAATGGCTTTGTAGAAATTCCTGATCGCTCTGCGCTGTCCTCGGGCTTCATTTCAATGAAAACAATTGCCCGGGACGATGTGGATACTGCAGAGAAGCAAGTAAACGACCAGGAAGCTGACTTCAAGCCGCTCACGGCCGAAGAGGCGCAGGCGTTGAGGGCTAAGAGCCCGTCGGTTTCCCCTTGGCGGGTGATCGCGGGTCAGTTGGTGGTCGGGGTGCTGGTGGCGTTTGCCGCCTGGGGCCTGACCGGGAGGCAAAATCTGGGTTGGTCGGCCGGTTACGGCGCACTGGCAGTGGTCATCCCCGCTGCGGTGTTCGCGCGGGGGCTGACCGGCAAGTTTTCTTCCCTGAATCCGGGCACTGCGGTGTTTGGATTCTTCTTGTGGGAAATGGTCAAGATGGCCTTGTCGCTCGCGATGTTGATCGCGGCGCCAAGGTTGATAACGGCGCTGAGCTGGCCTGCGATGCTGGTCGGTTTGGTGGTGACAATGAAGGCGGCCTGGTTGGCGGTGGTGTTAACGCCCCGGCGCCGGCAACAACGAGACGAGTAACGGAATGGCTGCTGAAAACGCTGCGGAACACGGTCCAACAGCTGGTGAATACATCGTTCACCACTTGACGCACCTGCAAAGCTCCAAGCCCGCTGGCGTGGCTGACCTGACGGTCTTCAATTTCGATTCACTGTTTTTCTCGATCGCACTCGGCGTGCTCGGCTGCTGGCTGCTCTGGCTGGCCGCACGCAAGGCGACTTCGGGCGTGCCCGGCCGCTTTCAGGCCTTTGTCGAACTGCTCGTCGAAATGGTCGACCAGCAGGCCAAGGGCATCGTGCACAACGCCAAGAGCCGCAAGTTCGTCGCGCCGCTCGCGCTGACGATCTTCGTGTGGATCTTCATGCTCAACGCCATGGACTTGTTCCCGGTCGATCTGTTCCCGTACATCTGGGAAAAGATCTATGGCGCGGCCGGCGGCGACACGCATCACGCCTATTTGCGCGTGGTGCCGACGGCCGACTTGTCGATCAGCATGGGCATGTCGGTGGCGGTGCTGCTCATCTGCCTTTACTACAACATCAAGATCAAGGGCCTCGGCGGCTGGGTTCACGAACTCTTCACTGCGCCGTTCGGCAACCACTGGGCGCTGTACCCGTTCAACTTCGCGATGCAGATCATCGAGTTCGTCGCCAAGACGGTCTCGCATGGCATGCGGCTCTTCGGCAACATGTATGCCGGCGAACTGATCTTTTTGCTGATCGCCCTGATGGGCGGCGCCTGGTCGCTGTCGGCGACCGGTATCCTGCTGGCGCTCGGGCACATCATTGCCGGCACGGCCTGGGCCATCTTCCACATCCTGATCATCACGCTGCAAGCCTTCGTGTTCATGATGCTGGCGCTGGTCTACGTGGGCCAGGCCCACGATCACCACTGACCGTCATTGATCTTCGGATCGACCCTGTTTCGTTTTCTGTTTTTTCTGTTTTCTGTTTCTCGTCAACCAAAGTCCTCTAGGAGTCATCATGGAAGTTATTAGCTTTGTTGCACTGGCCGCCGGCCTCATCATCGGTCTGGGCGCTGTCGGCGCATGCATCGGCATCGGCATCATGGGCAGCAAGTACCTCGAGTCGGCTGCACGCCAACCCGAACTCATGGGCGAACTGCAAACCAAGATGTTCCTGCTGGCCGGTCTGATCGACGCCGCGTTCATTATCGGTACCGGTATCGCGCTGTGGTTCGCTACGGCCAACCCGTTCCTGGCGCAAATCGCCAACCTGCCCAAGTAAGTCTTTCTCGTCGGACCTTCGATGTCGTTTCCCTGTTTTTCGCTGGCGAGACGGCCTCGGTTTCAATCCCATAGAGAGGGTAAAAAGTGAGCATTACCGGTACCCTGATCGTTCAGATGATCGTGTTCCTGATCCTGGTCGGGTTCACGATGAAGTTCGTGTGGCCGCCGATCACGAAGGCGCTCGACGAGCGCGCCGCGAAGATCGCCGAAGGCCTCGCTGCTGCCGACAAGGCCAAGTCCGAACTGACCGCCGCCAACAAGCGCGTGGAAGTCGAACTGGGCCAGGCGCGCAACGAGTCCGCGCAACGCGTGGCCGATGCCGAACGCCGCGCCCAGGCCATCATCGAAGAAGCCAAGTCGCGTGCGACCGAAGAGGGCAACAAGATCGTTGCCGCCGCTCGCGTCGAAGCCGACCAGCAAGCGCTGAAGGCACGCGAAGCATTGCGCGAGCAAGTCGCTGCACTGGCCGTCAAGGGCGCAGAGCAGATCTTGCGGAAGGAAGTAAATCCGGCCGTCCACGCCGATTTGCTGGCCCGTCTGCAGACCGAGCTTTGAAGCACCATGGCTGAACTCGCCACCATCGCACGCCCTTACGCCGAGGCGCTTTTCAAGGCGTCGTCGTCGAACCTCGGCGCCACCAGCGCCTGGCTCGACAAGCTGGCCGTGATCTCGACCGACCCTGAGCTGCTGCAGTTCGCCAGCGGCCCGCGGACGACCACGGAGCAAATGCTCGGCATCGTCGAGAGCGCCAATGGCGCGCCATTGACGGCGCCTGCACAGAACTTTCTGGGTGCGTTGCTGGACAACGGCCGCTTCTCGGTGCTGCCGGAAATTGCGAAGCAGTTCCGGGCGCTCGCGAATGCCCAGAGTGGTTCTTCGGACGCCATCGTCTACAGCGCTTTTCCGATCGACGACGCGGCGCTGGTCGGCGTGTCGGCCGCGCTCGAAAAACGCTTCGGCCGCAAGCTGCAGGTGACGGTTCAGCAAGAGCCGGCGCTGATCGGCGGCATTCGTGTGGTGGTCGGCGACGAGGTGCTCGACACCTCGGTCAAGGCGCGCCTCGAACAAATGAAAGTTGCGCTGGCGGCCTGACGGTCTTCAGCCTCCAGCCCTTTACAAAGAAAGAAGGAAAGAGTCATGCAACTCAATTCCGCAGAAATTTCCGAGCTGATCAAGAGCCGCATCGAAGGTCTTGGCGTCAGCGCGAACATTCGCAACGAAGGCACCGTCGTGTCGGTAACCGACGGCATCGTGCGCGTGCACGGCCTGTCGGACGCGATGCAGGGCGAAATGCTCGAGTTCCCGCCAAGCGCCGACGGCACGCCGTCGTTCGGCTTGGCGCTGAACCTCGAGCGCGACTCGGTCGGCGCCGTGATTCTGGGCGAGTACGAGCACATCTCCGAAGGCTACACCGTGAAGTGCACGGGCAGCATTCTGGAAGTGCCGGTCGGTCCCGAACTCATCGGCCGCGTGGTGTATGCACTGGGCCAGCCGATCGACGGCAAGGGTCCGGTCAACGCCAAGATGACCGACGTGATCGAAAAGGTCGCACCGGGCGTGATCGCCCGCAAGTCGGTCGACCAGCCGCTGCAAACCGGCCTGAA
>JAQGMP010000068.1 GCA_028292285.1 Variovorax sp.
GCCTGTCGGAGCACAACCTGGCGCAGCTCAAGGCGTCGATCGAACGGCCTTACGGCATGGTGCTGTGCGTGGGCCCGACCGGCTCGGGAAAGACGACGACGCTGCACTCGGCGCTGATGCACATCAACACGCCCGAGCGAAAGATCTGGACGGCAGAAGACCCGATCGAAATCACGCAGGCCGGGCTGCGCCAGGTGCAGATCAATCCACGCATCGACTGGACCTTTGCAAAGGCGCTCCGAGCCTTCGTGCGGGCCGATCCGGATGTGATCATGGTCGGCGAAATCCGCGACGAGGAAACCGCCAAGACCGCCATCGAGGCGTCGCTGACCGGGCATCTGGTGCTGTCGACACTGCACACCAACAGCGCACCCGAAACCGTGACGCGGTTGCTCGACATGGGCATGGACCCATTCAACTTCGCGGATTCGCTGCTGGCCGTGCTGGCGCAGCGCCTGGTACGCCGGCTGTGCACCTATTGCATTGCCAGCCGCCCGGCCACGGAGGCCGAGGTCCAGGAGTTGCTGGCGGACTACATGCACGCCTTCGCCGCGACCGAAATGGCGGCCGAACACGACAGCGTGCGCAGCGGCTGGCTCACGCGTTTTGCCAAGGACGGCGCTCTGCAGACGTATCACAGCGTCGGCTGCAAGCAATGCGGCGATACCGGCTTCAAGGGCCGCGTCGGCATCCACGAATTGATGGTCATGTCGCGTGCGCTGCGTCGCCTGGTGCAAGGCGGCGCGCGCGCCGAAGAGCTGCAGGAGACCGCCATGCGGGAAGGCATGCGCACGCTGCGGCAAGACGGTATCGACAAGGTGTTGGCCGGCCAGACCAGCATCGACGAAGTGCGTGCGACCAGCAACGTCTAGCATCCGTCGAAGACAAAGATCAAAGACAAAGATCAAAGACGAAGGAATTTCCGACCCATGGAGTCCATGACCGATTTCGAATCCATGTTCGATCTGGCGCCCGTGTCCCTCTGGCTGGAGGACTACAGCGGATTGAAGCAGTTGTTCGACCGGTGGCGAGGCGAGGGCATCGAAGACATCGCCGCGCATCTCGAAGCCAAGCCAGAACAAGTCAGCGAATGCATGGCGCAGCTGCGCGTGCTGCGCGTCAACCAAAGTACGCTTTCGCTCTTTTCGGCCGATGACCAGGAGCATCTGCTGTCGCAACTCGACAAGGTGTTTCGCGGCGACATGGCCGCGCCGGTGATCCACGAACTGACGCAGTTGTGGCAGGGCCATCTCTGTTTCGACAACCAGACGGTCAACTACGCACTGGACGGGCGCCGCCTCGACGTGCAGGTGCGGGTGCGGGTGCTTCCCGGGCACGAGGCCACCTGGGATCGCGTGCTGGTGTCGCTCGACGACATCACCGAGCGCGTCGAGGCGGAGCGCGAACGTGTGGAGAGCGAGCGCTATGCCCGCGGCTTGTTCGAACATTCGCCGGTGTCGCTCTGGGTCGAAGACTTCAGTGCCGTCAAGCTGTTGCTGGACGACATTCGCAAGCGCGGCATCAGCGACTTCGCGACCTTCATCAAGGTGCATCCCGAGTTCGTGACGCGCTGCATGCAGGAGATTCGCGTGATCGACGTCAATCACGAAACATTGCGCATGTTCGCGGCGACCGACAAGGACATGCTGCTGCACAACCTGTCGCGCGTTTTTCGCGACGAGATGACGGAGTCTTTCGCCGACCAGCTGCAAGACCTGTGGAACGGCAAGACGCTGCAGCAGCGCGAGGTCGTCAACTACTCGCTGTCGGGCGACACGATCAACATCCACATGCAGTTCGCGGTACTCGAAGACCGGCTGGCCACGTGGGATCTGGTGCTGGTGTCGCTGGTCGACATCACCGCCCGGAAGAAAGCCGAGGCGTACCTTGAATACCTCGGCAAGCACGACGTGCTGACCCAGCTGCACAACCGCACTTTCTATTCCGAAGAGCTCAACCGCCTGTCACGCAAGGGGCCGTGGCCGGTGTCGATGCTGGCCATCGACCTGAACGGCCTTAAGCACGTCAACGACGATGCAGGCCATGCCGCCGGCGACGTGCTGCTGCGGCGCGCCGGGGAAGTGCTCAGCATGGCGGTGGATGCGCCGAGCTGGCCCGCACGCATCGGCGGCGACGAGTTCGCGGTGCTCATGCCGAAGACCGACGAGCGCGGCGCAGAGGCGATGCGCGACCGCATCCTCTCGCTGCTCGAGCTCAACAACCAGTTCTATACGGGGCAGAGCGGGCACGTGTTGAGCTTCGCCATCGGCATGGCGACCTGCGAGGCGCGCGAGCACATCGATTCGGCGCTTCAACGTGCGGACAAGGCCATGTACAAGGACAAGGCCCTTCACTATCTGGTGCGCGAAGACCACGCGCCGTGAAAAAGTGGCCTGATTGAATGTAATTTTATGTGTCTTTTACCGGTTACACGCCATGATCGAGACCATGAAATCCGGCCGTTTCTCCTCTGTGCGGAGATGCATTCTTTTGGCTTACGTCGCTACGCTCCTGTTGGGGATGGGAGCGGCGCGCGCAGCCGAGCCTGCAACCGAACGCAGGCTCAGAATCGTCGGCGGGCTGGCCACGCTGAACCAGTACACGCTGCATGAAGAGCGCTTCTGGGCGCACGACCTCACGCGTCTGAGCGGCGGCAAATACAGCGCGAGCATCGTGCCTTTCAACCAGGCGGGCATCCCGGGACAGGAGATGCTCAACCTCATGAAACTGGGTGTGATCCCGTTCGGTACTGCATTGCTGAGCCAGGTGTCGAGTGAAGAACCCGAACTGGGTGCGCCCGATCTGGCAGGACTCAACCCCGACATGGAGACGATGCGCCGTGTCATCGGCGCCTTTCGTCCCACGCTCGCAAACACCCTGCGCGATCGATTCAATGTCGAGCTGCTCGCCGTCTATGTCTATCCGGCGCAAGTCATTTTTTGCAAGAAGCCGCTGACGCAGCTGTCCGATCTTGCGGGCCGTCGCGTGCGCGTTTCGAGCGTGAGCCAGGCTGACTTCGTCACGGCCCTCAACGCGACGCCGGTGGTGATCGAATTCGCCTCGCTGATGTCCAACATGAATTCGGACAACACCGAATGCGCCATCACCGGCGTGATGTCGGGCAACACGGTGGGTCTGCACAAGGTCACCAGCGCGCTCTACACCATGCCGGTGACTTGGGGGCTGGCCGTGTTCGGCGCGAACAAGGACATGTGGAACACGCTGCCGCCGGACCTGAAGACCCTGCTGAAAACGGAACTGCCCAAACTCGAAGCCAGCGTGTGGGCCGAATCGGAGCGCGAAACCGGTGACGGCGTGGCCTGCAACATCGGTGCCGACAGCTGCGTGCGCGGCACCCGCGGTGCCATGTCGGTCGCGCGGCCCTCCGCCGCCGACGACCGCCGCCGGCGCGAGATCTTCAGCGCGAACGTTCTCGGCGCCTGGGTTCAACGATGCGGCGCCGGTTGCGCCCAGCTGTGGGAAAAGACGATCGGTCCGGCAGTGGGCATCAAGGCGCCCGCGATTCAGTGAACAACCTGCTGCCTCGCCGAATCACCGCCTTCATCTACGGCGTCGCCGCGCTGTTTCTGCTAACGGTGCTGGGCACCGCCGTGATCCTGACCTCGGAGATGCGCGACAAGGCGCTGGCCGACAGCGAAAGCCAGGCCGTGCGCTTCGTCGGCGGCTCGGAGGCGGCGCTCAATCGCAGCCTGCTGGGCATCGACCTGCTGCTCGCCAGCTTGAGCGAGCCGCTGCAAACGTCGACCCTCGCCACCGTCACGGCAGACGCCGCACGGCCCGACGTGGCGCAGTTGATGCAAAAGATCGTGCGGCAGAACCTGCTTGTCCGGTACATCGCTTTTCTGGATCCGAAGGGCGACGTCCTGGCGACTTCGGAGCGGCGAGGCGCCAAGCTCGCGGTCCGGTTGCCAGCTGGGTTTTTGCAGCAGGTGCTGGCCGAGTCGGCATCGACGCTGGCGATCAGCACGCCGTCGGTAAGCGCGTTGACATCGCAGCGCGTCGTCTATTTCGCGCGCGAACTGCAGCTGTCGGACGGCCACCACATCGTGGCCGTGGCCGAGGTTCAACTCTCGCTGCTGACCACCATCCTGACGCAGGGCGCCGACATCCGGGGGCTCGAAGTGACGCTGGAGCAGGACGCGGGTCCGATGCTCGCGAGCATGCCGCCACGCGACGACCTGTCGGGCCGCGCCATCCTGCCGGCGCTGAGCGAGCGCGGCAGCGACGGACAGGCCAGGATATTGCCTGCGCGCTTGAGCGGCGAGCCCGCCATCGTCGTGGTGCGGCCGACGCTGCATCGCAACCTCCTGATCGCGGCGAGCATCCCGTTGAACTCGGCCTTGTACGAATGGCGCCGGCAACGCGCCTTCATTCTGGGCGCGGCCGCGCTCTTCATGCTCATGATCCTGGCAGTGGCCTACCTCACGCAGGTGCATTTGCGGCGGCAATGGAATTCGCGCGCCACGCTCGACCAGGCGCTCGAATCGATGGTCGACGGCTTCGTGCTGCTCGACCCCGCCGACCGTGTGCTGGCGTGGAACCGGCGCTTCGTCGATACCTTTCCGTGGTCGCGGGACATGATCGCGCCGCTCTTGCCCTTCGATCGGATCATCGACGAAGGCGCGCCGCACCTGCGTGCCGAAGTCGTCAACCACGACAACGAGGGGCGCACCGCTTCGGATGGCCGCTTGCGGCCGCAGCCGGGCGAACGCGAGCTCACCCTGTACGACGGCCGGGTCGTCCTGGCGGTCAAGAGCCGCACTCCGAACGGGGGGCTGGTGTGCGTGTATCGCGACGTCACCGAAAGACGCCGCCACATCGCCGACATGGTCGACGGCAAGGCGCAGCTGCAAGCCACCCTCGACGCGTTGCCCGACGTGCTGCTGGAACTGGGGCTCGACGGGCGTTGCCATCAGTTCCATTCGCCGCGCACCCTCGAACTCGCGATCGACGTGGCACAGCCGGTCGGCAATCTGATCTCCGATCTGTTGCCGCCCGATGCGGCAGCGGAAGTGATGTCGGCACTCGAGGAAACCTACGTGTCGGGCTTTTCGACCGGGCGCCAGTTCGAGCGCCGGGCGGCGCACGGCACCACGTGGTTCGAGATGTCGGTGTCGCGCAAGGCGGTGGGCGAAGGTGCCGACGCGCGTTTCATCGTCATCCTGCGCAACATCACCGAACGCAAATCGGCGGCCCGCGAAATCGAGCATCTGGCCTTCTACGACAACCTGACCGGCCTGCCCAATCGGCGCCTGCTGCTGCATCGGTTGAAGGCGGCCACGGACAACAACGCACGCCGCCCACGCCAGGGCGCGTTGCTGTTTCTCGACCTCGACCATTTCAAGACGCTCAACGACGCGCGCGGCCAGAGCATCGGCGATCTGCTGTTGAAGCAGGTCGCTTTCCGGCTTCTGGTCAGCATGCGCGATGGCGACACCGTGGCCCGTCTGGCCGGCGACGAGTTCGTCATGCTTCTTGAAAATCTGAGCGAAGACCCGGCAGTCGCCGCCATGCAGACCAAGGCTTTGGGCGAAGCGATCCTGGCGGAGGTGCAGCAGCCTTTCGAGCTGGCGAACCAGCAGCATCACATCACCTGCAGCATCGGCGCGACGCTCTTCGGCGCGCAGGATCTGTCGCTCGAAGAACTGCTCAAACAGGCCGACATCGCCACCTACTACGCCAAGACGGCGGGCGGCAATGCCATCCGGTTTTTCGAGACGGCAATGCAGACCACCATCACGGCCCGCGCCACGCTGGAGAACGAACTGCATGCCGCCATGTCGGCCAAGGAGTTCGTGCTGCACTACCAGCGACAGGTGACGTCGGAAGGCCAGGTCGTCGGGGCCGAAGTGCTCATCCGATGGATGCATCCGCATCGCGGCATGGTGCCGCCGGCCGGCTTCATCGAGCTGGCCGAGACGACCGGACTGATCGTGCCCATCGGCCTGTGGGCGCTCGAACAAGCCTGCACTCAGCTGGAGCGCTGGAGCCACCATCCGAAGCGTTCGCACCTGGTGCTCGCGGTGAATGTGAGCGCACGGCAGTTTCGCCGCGACGACTTTGCCGACCAGGTGCGCGACGTGCTCATCCGGACCGGCGCCGACCCGTCGCGGCTCAAACTCGAGCTCACCGAAAGCCTCTTGCAAGACAAAGTGAGCGAGACGATCCGGAAGATGCGGTCGCTCGCCGCCATCGGCATCCAGTTTTCGATGGACGATTTCGGTACCGGCTTTTCGTCGCTGTCGTACATGACGCAACTGCCGTTGCATCAAGTGAAGATCGACAAGTTCTTCGTGCACGGCATCGGCGTCAACCCCAAGGTCGAACTCATCATCCAGACCATCATCGGCATGGCCAAAAGCCTGGACCTGTCGATCGTGGCCGAGGGTGTCGAGACGCAGGAGCAGCTGGAGTTTCTCGAGCAGAACGGCTGCCTGCTGTGCCAGGGCTACCTCTTCGGAAAGCCGATGAGCTTCGATCAGTTCGACGCGGAGCTGGATGCGGAGATGGTGGAATGAACACACCCGACAACGCACTGTCCCTTCTTCGCCCGATGGCCGAGGGCTTCGACGGGCTGGGCGTGGCGATGTGCGTTTTCGACGACGCCGATTGCACGGTGCTCTGGAACCGTACCTTCCTCAAGTTTTTTCCGGAGCATGCAGCGCATGTCCGTGCAGGCGAGCCCTACGTCGACAACCTGCGCCGGTTCTATCGGGGGCGTCTCGGCCCCGAGGAGATGCCGCTGATCGAGCGTTACGTGCAGCAGGGGCTGGAGCGCCATCGTACGCAGCAGCGGCCGTTCTCTTTCGCGCATCGCGGCACCCGGCTGCAGGTCACTGCTTTTCCGGTGCCGGGCGCGGGACGGGTCCGCTTGTGGAAGGTCGATGTCGAAGCCGGCCCGGTCGATTGCACCGACGACAACGTGCATGTCGAGCCGGCCAGCACCAAAGACGAAGACATGCCGGTCATCGTCGAATCGACATTGCTCGATCACGTGGCCGACGGTGTCATGGTGACCGATGCCGGCGACCGCATCCTTTGGGTCAACGAACCTTTCGTGTCGATGTACGGCGTTCCGGCGCGAGCGGCCGCTGTCGGCAGCGGCTTTACCGACGTCTATCGCGCGGCCTGGAAAGATCACACGAGCGATGAAGAGGCGCCGCTCTTCGAACGCGGCTTGGCAACGCTGGTCGACAACATGCGGTTTTCCGGCGCGCCTTTCGAACTGCCGCTGCCGGGCGACCGATGGAGCCGCGTCGTGGCGCAGCGCAGCCCGGAGGGCAAGGGATTTTTCGTGCACGTCGACATCACCCTGCTCAAGCGCCAGCACCATCAGCTGAGCGTGGCCGAGGCGCGCGCGCGAGAAAGCGAGGCCCAGCTGCAAAGCAAGTCGATGCTGCTCGAAGCCACGCTCGACCGCATGGAGCAGGGCATCATGATGGTGAACGCCGACCGTGTGGTCGAAGTCTGCAACCGGCGTGCGATCGAGCTGCTCGACCTGCCGCGCGAACTGATGGCGTCGCGGCCGACCTTCGGCCAGGTGCTGGCGCACCAGTGGGCCAGCGACGAATTCATGCACACGCCGCAAGACGTGCTCGACTTCGTTCGTGCCGGCGGCATTCTCGATCGGCCGCATCGCTACGACCGCATGCGGCCCAACGGCCAGGTGATCGAGATCCAGAGCGTGCCGATCGAAGGCGGCGGCATCGTGCGCACCTATGCCGACATCACCGAGCGCAAGCGCAGCGAAGAACGCATCCGCCACATGGCGCAGCATGACGGCCTCACCGCGTTGACCAACCGCGAGGTGTTTCTCGAAGGACTGCAGCGCGCCACCGAGGAGTCGCAAAGCACCGGCGAGATATTCGCCGTCTACTTCATCGACCTCGACAAGTTCAAGTCCATCAACGATCACTTCGGCCACGCGGTCGGCGACAAGGTGTTGGTGCAGGTCGCCGAGCTCATGCGCCGGCTGGTGGATGCCTCCGACGTGGTCGGCCGGCTGGGCGGCGACGAGTTCGCGATTCTCCGGCGCCAGGTCGACGGGCCGGCTGGCGCGATGAACTTCGCGCAGGCGCTGCTCGACGGCTTTCGCACGCCGCTGCAGATCGAGGGCCATGTACTCCACCTGGGCACGTCGGTCGGTGTCGGGCTCTATCCGACTTCAGGCACCGAGGCCGACGTCCTGTTGCGCGCAGCCGATGCGGCCATGTACCTCGCCAAGTCGAGCGGCAGCGGGCGGGCGTTGCTGTTCGTGCAGCCGAGCGATGCCTGCAGCGAGACCGTGTCGGAATAGCCGATCGGCGTTGAGGTACGGTGGCGGCCATGAACACCGAGACGCACACCGCCATCCTGCAGATACAGGACCTGAACTTCACCTATCCGGAGCAGCCGCCCCTGGCCCGCGGCTGGTCTGCATCGATCGGCGCGGGAACGACGCTCCTGTTCGGCGACACCGGCAGCGGCAAGTCGACCCTGCTGCGCGTCCTTGCCGGGACGCTGCCGGCCGGCGGACGATTGACGCTCGCGGGTGTGCGGCTGGAGGATGACGCCGCGGCGTATCGGCGCCACGTGTTTTTCGTCGATCCATCGACCTCGGTGTTCGACCCGGTGACGGCGCGGGCCTGCACCGCGACATTGCGTGAAGGCGACACGAGCTTCGATGAGCGCGTGTGGCAAGGCCTGGTCGAAGGATTCGCTTTGACGCCGCACATCGACAAGCCGATGTATATGCTTTCGACCGGCTCCAAACGCAAAGTCTGGCTGGCCAGCGCACTGGCTTCGGGCCGCGCGTTGATCCTGCTGGACGAGCCGACAGGCGCACTCGATGCGGGCTCGATCCGCTGCCTGTGGCGCGCGCTGGGCAGCCCCGCCCGGACGGCGCAGTGGGCCATCGTTATCGCCAGCGCCGAGCGGATCGATCAAGTTCCTCTGAGCGGGACCATCGAGCTGCCGCTGGCTTGAGACGGGGGATCGAGCAATGAAAGACCGATCCGCAGCTCCACGCATCTACCTCGCCGGGCCGGACGTTTTCTTTCCCGACAGCCAGCAGATTTTCCAGACCTTGCTGGCCGATTGCGAGCGGCTCGGCATGGTCGGCCTCGTGCCGTCCGATGGCGGGATCTCCGAAGGATTCGTCGGCAGCGACGATGAACTGGCCCAGCGCATCTACGACGGCAACGTCGCACTCATGCGCAGCGCCGACGGCGTGATCGCCAACCTGATGAGCTTTCGCGGGGCGGAGCCGGATTCGGGCACCGCGTTCGAAGTCGGCTTCGCGGTCGCGTTGCAAAAACCGGTGGTGGTGTACGGCGTGCCCGCGGGAACCTATGCCAGCCGCGTGACGGCCGTCATCCCGAGCACCCGGGGCGACGACGGCGGCCTGCGCGAAACCGCGAGCGGCGTGCAGGTCGAAGGCCTGGGCCAGCGGATGAACCTGATGCTGACGCGCTCGACCGTCATGGCACCCACGGCCCAAGCTGCGCTCGCGGTGTTGCGAGACAGGCTCGCCCGCGGCGCTGCTTGATACCTTCAGACCCGGCTCGCACCCGGTCGGTGGCCGATCGCCAGATTAAAGCGCGGCCGCGTTGAAACCGCGTGCTGCAGCGCGCGCCTGGATGCGCACCGTGGCGCGATCGAGGGTGCTGCCGGCCAGCGTCAGCACGCCTTGTCCGTAGCCGTCGGCGTACGGGTTCGGGCTGTGCGCAGCGGCGACGGCCTGGGCGCGGACCGTGGCGCGGTCGGCCGACGATGCGATCGTCAACACGCCCGAGTCGGCGCCCTCGGCATACGGGTTTTCGCTGTGCGCGGCAACGACGGCCTGGGCTTGAACTTGCGTGCGGTTGGCGCCATGGGTCAGCGCATGCACGCCTTCGTAAGTTTCGGCTTGCGCGCCGGCTGCGGCCAACAAGGTGAGTGCGGCGGCGGCGATGATTTTCGAGCTGTTCATTTTCAATTTCCTTCGGTTGTCTGGATCATTCGAGCGACTCCGGAAGTGGCGTCGAAGGCTGATCCGTGAGATGAATTTTGGACCGTATAGATCAGGGTAAACCCTCGAAAAATGAACCGCGGTGTTCGCGATCTGGAGACAATGGGCGCGTGAATCGCTCGATCGAGCTCATCATTGAAGGCAAGGGCGATAGCGGCAGCGAACATCAGCAAATGACACCGCGCATCGTGACGCTCGACAGTCCCACACGCTGACCGACCGGGTTCCGGCACGATGCACGCATGGCCGAATCCAGAATTGCAATCTACGGCGCGATCGGCGCCAACGTGGCGATCGCCGTTACCAAGTTCGTCGTCGCGGGCATCACCGGCAGCTCGGCGATGCTGTCCGAAGGCATTCACTCGGCGGTCGATACCTTCAACGGCATCCTGCTGCTGATCGGCCTCCGGCTGAGCCAGCGGCCCGCGACGCCGGAGCATCCGTTCGGGCACGGCAAGGAGCTCTACTTCTGGAGCCTGATCGTGGCGGTGCTGATCTTCGGCATGGGCGGCGGCGTGTCGTTCTACGAAGGCATCCAGCACATTCGCAACCCCGAGCCGATGCGCGATGCGATGTGGAACTACATCGTGCTGGCCGCCGCCTTCGTGTTCGAGGGCGCGAGCTTCACCATCGCGTTGAAACAGTTCATCGGCCAGACCAACGGGCAGCCGTTCTGGAAGGCGCTTCATCGCAGCAAGGACCCGACCACCTACACCGTGCTGGCCGAAGATTCGGCGGCGCTGGTCGGCCTGCTGGTCGCCGCCATCGGCATCTACGCGAGCCATCGTTTCAACATGCCGGAACTGGATGGCGCAGCATCGGTGGTCATCGGCGTGCTGCTGGCGGGCGTGGCGATCCTGCTCATTCGCGAATCGCGCGGGTTGCTCATCGGCGAGGGCATCCGCCCCGAAACGGCGCGCGACATTCGACGTCTGGCCATGTCGCACCGCGGCGTGCAGGGCGTCGGCGAAATCCTGTCGATGTACATCGGACCCGACGACGTGCTGGTGACCATCGACCTCGACTTCGACGACGGCACCGCCACCGACGAGGCCGCGACAACCATCTCGACGCTGCAGCGCGAGGTGCGCGAGCGCTATCCGATGATCAAGCGGCTCTTCATCGAAGCGGGCAACCCGCCCGTGGCCGGGATGCCGGGGACAACCAGCCCTGCCGAACCTGTCGGGGTCGCCCGGGCCGATCCGGCTGCTGCTTGAAATGCGGCATTTTTTCTCAGGTTTTTGCCGCAACAGCCATCTGGCGGTCGCACGGGCCTGCGAAAAGGCCGAAGGCGGCCTGCTGGAAATTTCGCTCGACCGGCACGACCGCATCGTGGCGGTGCACCTCGAAGCGCTGGCCTGGGCCGACAAGTTCTGAAGGCGCAGCGGACGCCGGCCGCGGTGCGCTTGGCTTGAATGGAACGCGTGGAGGCGAGGTACCCTCCACACCATGTCAAGCAGCACACGCAAAACCCTCCGCGCGCTGGCCGAGGCACGCCGCGGCGTGCTGGTGCCCGGCGCTTTCAACGCGCTGTCTGCCCGTGTGATCGAAGACCTCGGCTTCGAGGCCATCTATATCACCGGCGCCGGCGTCACCAACATGTGGTTCGGCCTGCCCGACCAGGGCTTCATGGGCCTGCACGAAATCGCCGACCACACGGCGCGCATTCGCGACGCGGTGGCGCTGCCGCTGATCGTCGATGCCGACACCGGCTTCGGCAACGCGCTGAACGTGCGCCACACGGTGCGCGTGCTCGAGCGTGCCGGTGCCGACTGCATCCAGTTCGAAGACCAGGTCGCGCCCAAGCGCTGCGGCCACTTTTCGGGCAAGGACGTCATCGGCATCGACGAAGCCGTGGCCAAGATCAAGGCCGCCGTCGATGCACGCACCGATCCCGATCTGCTCATCCTGGCGCGCACCGATGCCGCGGCGACGCAGGGCTTCGAGGCCGCGCTCGAACGGGCGCAGAAGTTCAGCGAAGCCGGCGCCGACATCCTCTTCGTCGAAGCGGTGACGAGCGAGGCCGAGATCCGCGCCTTGCCGCAGCGCCTCGCGCGCCCGCAGCTCATGAACATGGTGATCGGCGGAAAAACGCCGATCTTCGGCGCCGACGAGCTGGCTGGCCTGGGCTACGGCCTGGTGCTCTACGCCAATGCGGCATTGCAGGGCGCGGTGGCCGGCATGCAGAAGGCGCTGACGGTGCTGCGCGACACGCGGCGCATCGACGAAGACCCTGCGCTGGTCGTGTCGTTCGCGGAACGGCAGCGGCTGGTGGGCAAGCCGGCACTCGATGCGCTGGAAGCAAAGTACGCGACCGGCGCGTCCTGAATACCGGGCCAATAAAGCGATAGCAATGCTTCTGGATGTAAGTACAATGGCTTACATGAACACCGAGCGCGACAACTTCCACGACTGGGCGCGAGACAAGCCGGACAACAGCAAGTTCACGCCGCTGCACCGTGCGGATTTTGCCCACGCACGGTCGCATGGCGGCATGCCGTGGGGACGCATCGTTGCGACCATCCTGATCGGCGCTGTCATCGTCTATGTGCTCAAGCTGCTGATCAAGCACTGAGCATCGACTTCCGAGCCGGACCCGAACAAGGGCAACCGGCGCTACAGTGCTGCCACGCCGCGGGCAGCACAAGCACTCTCCGCCGCTGGCTGTCCATGATCGGACAGAACCAAAAAAAGCAAAGGGGAGAAAAATGTTCAACGCGCTGCGTCTGCTGGGTTGCACGGCCGTATTGGCCTTCGTTCAGGGCTGCGCCATGCTGCCGCCGCACATTGCGAGGGACGACACCGCGGCGATCCCGGCCAGCGCCAGCGAAGAGCTTGGCCGCATCGCGGCGCAAAGCGTGCCCGCCGGCAAGGGTTCCGGCTTCAGGCCACTGCCGTTCGCCAACTACGCGATGGATGCCAGGCTCACCATCGTGCGGCACGCTCAGAAATCGCTCGACGTCCAGTACTACCTGCTACAGAACGACGTGACCGGCCACAAGCTGGTGCGCGCGGTGCGCGATGCCGCCGTGCGGGGCGTGCGTGTGCGACTGCTGGTCGACGACCTGTACACGGCCGACAGCGACCAGATGCTGCTGGCGCTGGCGGCGTACCCCAACGTCGAGGTTCGGCTTTTCAATCCGTTTCCGTCGGGCCGCTCGTTCTTCCTGACGCGCTGGATTTTTGCGGCGGGCGATTTCTCGCGCATCAACCACCGCATGCACAACAAGATGCTGATCGCCGACGGCGCCTTCGCCGTGGCCGGCGGACGCAACATCGCCGACGAGTATTTCTTCAGCAGCAAGGGCGGCAACTTCGTCGACTTCGATCTCTTTATCGCCGGCGATGCCATTCCACGGCTGGCGGCGATTTTCGACACGTACTGGAACAGCCCGCGCATCTACCCGCTTCACGCAGTCACCACGAGCCGCAAGGAGCCGCAGGCATTGCGCGACGAGTTCGAACAGCTCACAGCCGATTCGATCCCTGCTTACCCGGACTTGCCGGCCGACCGGCCTGACCTGTTGGGCTATCGGCCGTTGAGCGGCGACATCCAGCGCCCGCCGCTCAAGCTGCTGTACGGCCGCATCGACGCCTTCGCCGACAATCCCGAAAAAGTCAGCGGCCGCGCGGAGCTGGGCAACGACGAGACGACCGTCACCGCGCGTGTCGGCAAGGCCATCGCCCAGGCCAAGGCCGAGGTCGTGATCGGTTCGCCCTATTTCATTCCGGGCAAACCGGGGCTCGACGGCATGCAGCGAGCGCTCGACAACGACGTGCGCGTCGAGGTCATCACCAACTCGCTGGCGTCCAACGACGAGCCGTTTGCGAGTGCGGCCTACGGCCGGTACCGCGTGCAGATGCTGAAAATGGGCGTGGAGCTGTTCGAGATCGATTCGACGCAGCTGCGCAACGATTCATTGATCAGTGCGGCGCTCAACAGCTCGATCGGGCGCTCGCATTCCAAGCTGATCGTGTTCGACCGCCAGACCACTTTCGTCGGCTCGATGAACATGGACTTGCGCTCGTCGCGCCTGAACACCGAGCTCGGCATGCTGGTCGATTCACCCGAACTCGCCGAAGACGTGCTGACGCTGGCCGGTCGGCTGCGCTCCCTCGGCAGCTACCGCCTGCGGCTGCGCCAGCCCGGCGACCATCTGCAATGGGTCGGCACGGTGAACGGTGCCGAGAAAGTCTACGAGACCGATCCGGAAGTCGACTTCGGGACGCGGCTTCAGCTGTGGCTGCTGTTTCCGTTCATCAGCGAGAGCCTGCTGTAGGGATAGCCGGATAGCCGCATATCCGGCAACGGGCATGGCTGCCCGGCCTCATGCCGCGACGCTGCGCCGTCCTACAGTGCAAGGATGGCACTCTGGCTTAGGCTGCAACGCCATGGCCAAACACGATGCACTCGGGCCTTACAAGGCCAAGCGGAATTTCTCGATCACGCCGGAGCCGCAGGACAGCGGCCGAAGCCCGAGCGATCGCGGGCACGCGCTCCAGTTCGTGATCCAGAAGCACTGGGCGACCCGCCTGCACTACGACTTGCGCCTCGAACTCGACGGCACGATGAAGAGCTGGGCCGTGCCCAAAGGGCCGAGCTTCGACCCCGCGGACAAGCGCATGGCGGTGCAGGTCGAAGACCATCCGATCTCGTACAACACCTTCGAAGGGCAGATCCCCGAGAAGCAATACGGCGCCGGCAAGGTCATCATCTGGGACAAGGGCACGTGGGAACCGATCGGCGACGCGCGCGAAGGCTATCGCACCGGCAAGCTCAAGTTCGAAGTGCACGGCCACAAGCTGCACGGCCACTGGACCCTGGTGCGAATGAAGGGCAAGGACGACAAGCAACCACCCTGGCTGCTCATCAAGGAACACGACGCGTATGAGCGCTCGGCCACCGAGTACAGCGTGGTCGACGAGCTGCCCGACAGCGTCGCGAAGTTGCCGGCACCGCAAGGGAACGAGGACACCGTGAACACCGCAAAACGAGCTGCAAGCCAAACCTCGGTTGCCACGCCGGCGAGCATCCCGGGAATCAAGCGCGCCAAGCTGCCGGCCACGCTCAAGCCCCAACTCGCCACACTGGTCGACGGGCCACCGTCCGATCCCGAAGCGTGGCTGTACGAAATCAAGTTCGATGGCTATCGCTTGCTGGCGCGCATCGACGGCGCCAAGGTCAATCTTTTCACCCGCAACGGCCACGACTGGACGCACAAGTTGGAGCACCTCGCCGACGCACTGCGCAAAGCCGAACTGCTGCCATGCTGGCTCGATGGCGAGATCGTCGTCCACGGCACCGCGGGCGTGCCGGACTTTCAGGCGCTGCAGAACGCCTTCGACAAGGCGCGCACCAAAGACATCGTCTATTTCGTTTTCGATCTGCCGTTTTGCGGCGGCCAGGACTTGCGTGAAGTTGCCCTGGAAAGCCGGCGCGGCGTTCTCAAGTCGCTGATCGATGGGGTCGAGTCCGATGCGGTCCGCTTCAGCGACGAGTTCGACGCGCCGGGCCGCGACATCACGCTGTCGGCCTGCAAGCTCGGCCTTGAAGGCGTCATCGGCAAGCGCAAGGATTCGGTCTATCGCGCCAGCCGGTCGCCGGACTGGATCAAGCTCAAGTGCACGCAGCGGCAGGAATTCGTGATCGGCGGCTGGACCGATCCGCAGGGTTCGCGCGCCGGTCTCGGCTCGCTCTTGCTTGGCGTGCACGACGACAAGGGCGCGCTGCGCTATGCCGGCAACGTCGGCACCGGCTTCAACGCGCAGTCGCTAATGCAGCTGCGCAAGCAGCTCGATGCGCTCGCGGCCGAAAAGAGCCCCTTCTCCGCGAAGACCGCGATCGACCGCAAGGCGCATTGGGTCGAGCCCAGGCTCATCGCCGAAGTCTCGTTCAGCGAGTGGACGACGACCGGCAGCGTGCGCCATTCGGTGTTCCACGGACTGCGCGCGGACAAGCCGCCGGTCGCCATCGTGCGGGAGAAGCCGGTGCATCCGCCGAAGTCCTCGACATCCGGAAAGTCGTCGGCAAAGTCATCTGTGGAATCGCCGGCTACGCTGACGAAAAGCCCCAAAACCAGCGCCGCGGCCGGCAAGCCGGCGCTCGCAACCTCGCTGCCCGCCGGCTTCAAGGTATCGAGCCCCGAGCGCGTGGTCGACGCCAGCACCGGCGCGACCAAGATCGACGTGGTGCGTTATTACGCGTTGATCTCGCCCTTGATGCTGCCGCATTTGAAGAACCGTCCGGTGTCGCTGCTGCGCGCGCCCGACGGCATTGCAGGCAGTTTCTTTTTCCAGA
>JAQGMP010000119.1 GCA_028292285.1 Variovorax sp.
GCGTCACGCCCGACCTCACCGTGCTTGGCAAGGTCATCGGAGGCGGCATGCCGCTGGCCGCCTTCGGCGGGCCGCGCGCCATCATGGAACAGCTGGCGCCGCTCGGCCCGGTGTACCAGGCTGGCACGCTGTCGGGCAACCCGGTCGCCACGGCATGCGGCCTGGCGACGTTGAAGGAAGTGGCCAAACCCGGCTTCTTCGAAACACTCGGCGCAAAGACACGCTCGCTGGTCGATGGATTGAAGTCCGCCGCGGCCGCCGAAGGCCTTCCCTTCAACGCGGACAGCGAAGGCGGCATGTTCGGCTTCTTCTTGATGGATGCACTGCCGCAGAACTACGCGACGGTGATGACGACTGACAACGCGAAATTTAACGCGCTGTTTCATGGGCTGCTCGACCGCGGTGTTTACATCGCACCGGCTTTGTATGAAGCCGGATTCGTCAGTGCGGCGCACAGCGACGAAGACATTGCTGCGACCGTTGCAGCTGCGCGCGAGATCTTCAAGACGCTGGCGAAGCGGTAAGTGAGGGAGGCCGCGCCGGCCGAATGCGCGTCTCTACCTCAATGCCGGAAGTGCCGAACGCCGCTGAGCACCATCACCACACCGCGCTCGTCGGCCGCATCGATCACTTCTTGGTCGCGCATCGAGCCGCCCGGCTGGATCACGCAACTGGCGCCGGCGTCGACCACGACATCGAGACCATCGCGAAACGGGAAAAATGCATCGCTCGCGACTGCCGTGTTCTTCAACGACAGGCCCGCATGCTCGGCCTTGATGCTTGCGATGCGCGCCGAATCGAGGCGACTCATCTGGCCGGCACCCACGCCCATCGTCATGCCACCGGCGCAAAAGACGATCGCGTTGCTCTTGACGAACTTGGCAACCTTCCAGGCGAACAACAGGTCTTCCAGTTGCTCGGCCGTCGGCTGCTTCTTGCTCACGACCTTGAGTTCGCTCGCGGCGAGCACGCGGTTGTCGGCGGTTTGCATCAGCAGCCCTGAGCCGACGCGCTTGACGTCGACGGCATTGCGGCCGTTGTCCCAGTCGGTCGCGCCACCGGGTGGCAATGCGATTTCGAGCACGCGCACATTGAGCTTGGCCTTGGTCGCCTGGAACACTTCGAGCGCCTCGGGCGTATAGCCCGGCGCCATCAGCACTTCGACAAACTGCTTGGCAATGGCCTGCGCAGTGTCGGCATCGACCGTCCGATTGAAGGCGATGATGCCGCCGAAAGCGGACGTCGGGTCGGTCTTGAAGGCCTTTGAATAAGCTTCGGCTGCGTCCTTGCCGATCGCTACGCCGCAAGGATTGGCGTGCTTCACGATCACGCACGCTGGCACGTCGAAGCTCTTGACGCATTCCCACGCCGCGTCGGCATCGGCGATGTTGTTGTAACTCAACTCCTTGCCTTGCAACTGCTTCGCGCTGACCAGCGAGCCGGGCGCCGGAAACAAATCGCGATAGAAGGCGGCCTGCTGATGCGGGTTCTCGCCGTAGCGCAAGTCTTGCAGCTTGACGAAGCGGCCATTGCTCTGCGCAGGGAACAGCGTGCGCGTCGGCGCAGGCCGGCCGACGCTGGCATCGAAGTCGATCGCCGAAAGGTAGTCGCTGATCGCGCCGTCGTAGTCGGCGATGCGATTGAAGGCGGCCACCGCGAAAGCGAACCTGGTCTTGTCGCTCAGCTTGCCCTCGGCCTTGAGTTCGGCCAAGGCCTGCGGGTACTGCGCGGCATCGGTCAGCACGCCGACGTCCTTCCAGTTCTTGGCCGCGCTGCGCACCATCGCCGGACCGCCAATGTCGATGTTCTCGATCGCGTCTTCCAGCGTGCAGCCGGGCTTGGCGACGGTCGATTCGAACGGATAGAGATTGACCACCAGCAGGTCGATGGTGTCGATGCCGTGTTCCTCGATGGCCGCCACGTGTGCCGGCACATCGCGCCGCGCGAGCAAACCGCCGTGGATCTTGGGATGCAGCGTCTTCACGCGGCCGTCGAGCATTTCAGGAAAGCCCGTGTGGTCGGCGACCTCGGTCACCGGCAGGCCGGCATCGGCCAGCAGCTTGGCGGTTCCGCCGGTCGAGAGCAACTTGATGCCGAGCGCATGCAGCGCCTGGGCGAATTCGAGAATGCCGGTCTTGTCGGAAACGGAGATCAGTGCGGTGAGTGCCATGGAGTGCTTTGTTGCTTCGTGTTTTGTTCTTTAGCTGTAGTGCGCTTGCGCACTTATTTGAGCAACTTGTGTTCGACCAGCTTCTTGCGCAGGGTGTTGCGGTTCAGTCCCAGCCATTGCGCGGCGCGCGACTGATTGCCTTCGGCACGCGCCATCACGACGTCGAGCAATGGCTTTTCGACCACGCGCACGAGCATGTCGTACATGCCGTCGGGTTCGGTGCCGCGCAGGTCGCGAAAGTAGCTGTCGAGGCTGTTGCGCACGCAGTCTTCAATGTGTTTTTTGCTCATGCTTGTTCTCTTCTTCTCTTCTCATTCGGCGGTGGCGACCGCTTCCTCGTTCCCTGTGGTCCCCTTCGCGTCCGCCTGCTCTTCGGCAGGGCGGTACGGCGGCATCCGGTCCATACGGGCCGCGAGTCCATCGAAATAGTCATCGACCGCACGCAGCTGCAGCGCGCTGTCTTCGATCGTGTTCATGCGGGCGCGAAACGCCTCGCCATCCGGCAGGCCGCGAACATACCAGCCGATGTGTTTGCGGGCCGTGCGCACGCCGCTGTATTCGCCGTACAAGCCATGGTGCTCTTGCAGATGGTCGAGCAGCAGCCGCCGCACTTCGGCAACCAGCGGCGGCGCCAGGTGCGTGCCGGTCTCGAGAAAGTGCGCGATCTCGCGAAAGATCCACGGGCGGCCTTGCGCGGCGCGGCCGATCATGACGGCATCGGCGCCGGTCGCCGCCAGCACGTCGCGTGCTTTCTCGGGGCTGGTCACGTCGCCGTTGGCGACCACCAGAACGCGCACCGCGGCCTTGACGGCGGCGATGGTGTCGTATTCGGCCGCGCCCTTGTAGCCCTGCTCGCGCGTACGGCCGTGCACCGTCAGCATTTGCACGCCGGCCGCTTCGAAATCGCGCGCCAGCTTGACCGCGTTGCGACGGTCGTCGCTCCATCCGGTTCGCATCTTGAGCGTGACCGGCACGCCGTACGGCGCTGCGGCGGCCACCACCGCTTCGACGATTTCGAGCGCAAGCGGCTCGTCGCGCATCAAGGCCGAGCCAGCCCATTTGTTGCAGACCTTTTTGGCAGGGCAACCCATGTTGATGTCGATGATCTGCGCACCGCGATCGATGTTGTACTGCGCGGCCTCGGCCATCATGGCTGCGTCGGTGCCGGCGATCTGCACCGAGATCGGGCCGGGCTCACCCACGTGATCGGCACGGCGCGATGTCTTGAGCGAACTCCACAAGTCCCTGCGCGAAGTGACCATCTCGCTCACTGCATACCCTGCACCGAGTTGCCGGCACAGCATGCGGAACGGCCGGTCTGTCACGCCGGCCATGGGCGCGACGAACAGGCGGTTTTCCAGCGTGATGTTGCCGATCTGCAAGGTCATGAAAGTGGAAGCGGGTGTGCGATCGGCTGCTGAAAAATGAGGCACGATTGTAGCCACGCCGCGTTTCAGTGACTGAAACGATTTGCACGAAATTTTCGCGAAGGTTGCACGCGACCGTTCGAGCCCGTCATTCCCCGGTCGCGCGTTTTTCCCACACAGCGCCTGGCGTTGCGCTTCCTATACTTCGCGACCATGCAAGCCTGGCTCGACTCTCTCCTCGCACTGCTCGCGCTGCCGCAATACGGGCTGTCGACGCTGTTTATCGCCGCCTTCGTCTCGGCCACGCTGCTGCCGGTGGGATCCGAGCCGTTTCTTTTCGGGCTGCTCAAGCTGAACCCGTCGATGTTCTGGCCGGCCATCGGCATCGCGACCCTCGGCAACACGCTGGGCGGCGTCGTCGACTGGTGGATGGGCTACGGCGCGCACCAGGTCGCCGACAAATATTCGCACTCCAAACACCACGCGCGCGTGTTGGGGTGGCTCGAAAAGCTCGGCCCCAAAGCGTGCCTGCTGAGCTGGTTGCCGCTGGTCGGCGATCCGCTGTGCGCCGTTGCCGGCTGGCTCAAGCTGTCGTTCTGGCCGTGCGTGTTCTATATGGCGATCGGCAAGTTCGCGCGCTACATCACGATGACGGTCGCGCTGCTCTACATCTGGCCCGAGTAAGGAGCCTCAGTAAGTGGAGGCTCAGCTCAGCAGGCCGTAAGGGCCGCCGCGTTCGAGCGCGCGCTTGTAAGCCGGGCGCGCATGGATGCGTTCCAGGTAGGCCATGAGCTTGGGGCGCGTCGCATCGAGGCCGCCGCGTGCTTTGGCCGCTTCGATCGGAAAGCTCATCTGGATGTCGGCACCGGAGAAGTTCTCGC
>JAQGMP010000136.1 GCA_028292285.1 Variovorax sp.
CGCCGCGAATCAGAAGTTTGTCCATCGAAAATCCAGCGAAAAAATCAGGGGCCATCGGATGGCCGTCAAAAGCCAGCCGCTATGTTTGCGACGCCGCCCATTCGGTCGGCGTGAAAGTCTTCATCGACAGTGCGTGCACTTCGTCGGTATGCATTTTCGCACCGAGGGTGGCGTAAACGCGCTGATGTCGCTGGATGGCGCGCTTGCCTTCGAATTCGGTCGAGACGATGGTGGCGTACCAGTGCCGGCCGTCGCCTTCGAGGGCGATGTGCTCGCACGGCAAACCAGCCTGGATGATCGATTGAAGTTCTTCGGATGTCATGTTTTTCAGCCCCGAATCTTGTAACCAATGCGCAGCAGGTTGACGGCGATCGCACTGACGACCAGCCAGGCCACGCCGACGATACCGAAGCTGAGCCAGGGCGACGCATCGCTCACGCCAAAAAAGCCGTAGCGAAAGCCGTCGATCATGTAGAAAAACGGGTTCAGGTGGCTCACGGCTTGCCAGAACGGCGGCAGCGATCCGATGGAATAGAACACGCCCGACAAGAAGGTCATCGGCATGATGAGGAAGTTCTGGAACACCGCCATCTGGTCGAACTTTTCGGCCCACAGGCCGGCGATCAACCCGAGCGTTCCGAGCATCGCAGACCCCAGAAACGCGAACACGACGATCCAGACCGGCGCAGCAAATTGCGGCATCGCGAAGAAGATGGTCACGATGAAAACGCCAAGGCCCACGGCCAGTCCGCGAATGATCGACGAGCCCACATAGGCGAAAAACCAGCCCCAGTGCGACAGCGGCGTCAGCAGCACGAACACCATGCTGCCCATGATCTTGCTCTGAATGATTGACGACGAGCTGTTGGAGAACGCGTTTTGCAACACGCTCATCATCACCAGCCCCGGGATCAGGAACGCGGTGTAGCTGACGGTGCCATAAACCTTGACGTGGTTTTCGAGCACGTGGCCGAACACCATCAGGTAGAGCACCGCCGTCAGCACAGGTGCGCCGACCGTCTGGAAGCCGACCTTCCAGAAACGCAGCACTTCTTTATAGAGCAGCGCGTGCCAACCGGTGACGGCGATCACCGAGCCACCTCCAGCGGCGTTTGCTCGCCCGCCATCAGATCGATGAACACGTCTTCAAGATCGGCTTTGCGCATTTCGACGTCTTCCACCGCCACGCCGGCTTCGCGGATCGCGGCCAGCAATTGTTCGACTTCGTGCGCGTTCTGCGCCGGCAGCTGCACGATGCGCCCGGTGATGCGAGCGTGCTGGGCGATGGCCCATGGCAACATCGCGTCCGTTTTAAAACGCAGCACGTTGCTGGCCGCCGAACTGAGCAGCGCACTGGTGCGGTCGAGCGCGATCACGCGGCCTTGCTTGAGCATCGCGATGCGGTTGCACAGCGCTTCGGCTTCTTCGAGGTAGTGCGTGGTGAGCAGCACGGTGCTGCCTTGCTTGTTGAGCCTGGCGATGAACTGCCAGAGCGTCTGGCGGAGTTCGACGTCGACGCCGGCCGTGGGCTCGTCCAGCACGATCACCGACGGCTTGTGCACCAGCGCCTGCGCCACCAGCACGCGGCGCTTCATGCCGCCCGAAAGCTGGCGCATGTTCGCAGTCGCCTTGTCGGCCAGACCGAGGCTGTGCAACAGCTCGTCGATCCAGGCGTCGTTGTTCTTGATGCCGAAATAGCCCGACTGGATGCGCAGCGATTCGCGCACGTTGAAGAACGGGTCGAATACGAGTTCTTGCGGCACCACGCCGAGCTGGCGCCGCGCTTCGGCGAAGTCGCGCTGCACGTCGAAGCCATGGACGCTGATGCTGCCCGTCGTCGGACGAGAGAGTCCCGCGAGCATGCTGATGAGGGAAGTCTTGCCCGCACCGTTCGGGCCCAGGAGGCCGAAAAATTCGCCCTCTTCGATCTGGAAATTGACGTCGTCAACCGCACGCAAGCCGGTTTTGCCTTGGGAGCGTTGTTGACGGGAAGGAGGATAGGTCTTGGAGACCGTTTGGAAGGAGATCGCGGGCATGGGGAGCCGGCGATTTTACGGGTCCGCGCGATTCTGGGGCGCCGTAGGGCCGGCTCCGCGGCTTATTTCGGCGCGAGCACCACTTCAGGGAGCGGCGGGCAAGAGGCCGGCCACGCCGTAAAGCGAGGCCAGCTCACGCAATCGCGGCGACAAGCCCTTGACGGCAAAACCACGCCCGAGCGCACCCGCTTCGCGCCGGCATTCGAGCAGCACTGCAATCGCCGATGAGTCGAACTGCGACAGTGCGCTCGCGTCGATCACGGTCGCCGCGCCGGGATCCGACTGTCCTGTCAGCCCCTGCTGCAGCATGCGCATACACGCAGGTGCATCCTCATGCGTCAGCTTGGAAGGCAAAACAAGCATCATGATCTCTCAACTCTTGGTGTCGGTCTTGTTGCGTGCGGCCAGCGCCGCGATCAAGCCGTCGATGCCCTTGCTGTTGATTTGCTCCGCGAACTGGGTGCGGTAGGTATCGACCAGCCAGACGCCAAGGACGTTCAGGTTGTAGACCTTCCAGCCGCCGCCGTCGCCAGGCGTGCGCACAAGGCGGTAGTCGAGCTGAACCGGATCGCCACGGCCGCGTACTTCGGTGCGGACCAGAGCTTCCTTGTCGTCGGGGGATCCGCGATAGGGGCGCACCGTCACGGTCTGGTCGCTCACCTGGTCGAGCGCACCGGCGTAGGTGCGAACCAGCAGCAACTTGAATTCGTCCTGCAGGCGCTTTTGCTGCTCCGGCGTGGCCTGCCGCCAGGCTGGACCCACGGCCGAGGCTGTCATACGCTGGAAATCGAGGTTCGGCATGATCTTGCTGTCGACCAGCGCCATGATCTTGCGCGTGTCGCCGGCCTTGATCGACGTGTCGGCCTTGATCGTGTCGAGGACGTCGGAGGTGATGCGCTTGACCAGTGCATCGGGCCCCTCGTCAGCTGCACGCGCTGACGACACGAAGGCCACGGCGCCGCCGAGAAGCAATGCGCTGGCCACGACAAATCGTCCGAGGGTTCTGCGTTGCAAGAGAGTGGTGGATTTCATTGAATTGGAGTCCCTGAAAAATTGCTGTTCGTGTCCGCAACGGTTTGGAGGCAAGAAGCGCCGACACGGTTCCCCTCGACCCGCCGCCGGCTGCAGTCAAGGCGTGTGAGACGCATTGCCGATCGGGCTCTTACTCTCCGCCGCCGCCCGGAGGGCTGCCATCGAATACTTCGCTACGGCGACGCTGCATGAACGCATCGCGCGTGAACGAATACTTGTCGAGTGCCGCCTCGTCCAGCATCTGGCTGGCACGCAGGAAGGTCGCCCGTTCATCGACGATGCGAAGTGCATACAGCGAGTTTCGGACGCCGATGTCCTGCACCGCCGTCAGCGCATCGCCATAGTGATCGACGGGCAATGCCGCGGTGTCGCGCACTGTGGATGGACCGAGCAATGGCAAGACCACGTAAGGTCCGGTCGGAACGCCCCAGCGGCCCAGCGTCTGCCCGAAGTCTTCGTGATGCCGCTCGATGCCCGCCTCGGAGGCGATGTCGAGCAGGCCGCCCAAACCGAAAATGGTGTTGACGTTCAGCCGCATGAACGTTTCGGCGCTGTTCTGCAGTTTGAGCTGCATCACGTTATTGGCCAGGTTCCATACGTCGCTGAGATTGCCGAAGAAATTGCTGACACCGGTACGTACCAGCAACGGCAAGGTGTCGCGATAGGCGGTGGCTACGGGCCGGAGCACCGCACGGTCGACGCCCTCGTTGAACCGATACACACTCCGGTTGATCGGCTCCAGCGGATCTATCGGATTCGGCGCCTGACCGCTGACGGTCGCGCAGCCGAATGTGGACGCGAGCACGGCGGCGGCAATCGTCCACTGCCCGAGGCGGGCCATCTTTTTGAGAGCGCTTGATGACTGAATCGTAGTTTTCATTTTTTATTGGAAGCCGCTGGCGGTGTCGATGGCGTCGTGTTTCCCTCCGCCGCCTTGCTGTAAAGAAACTGGCTGATCAGGTTCTCGAGAACGACCGCCGACTGGGTGTCGGTGATCGTGTCGCCCGCCTGAAGATTTTTTTCCTCTGCGCCGGCCTGAATGCCGATGTATTGCTCTCCCAACAGGCCGCTGGTCAGAATTTTCAGAGAACTGTCTTTGGGGAAACTGTAGCGGTTCTGTAACCCGAGCGTCACGCTCGCCTGAAAGTTCTTGTCGTCGAATGTGATCGATTCGACGCGCCCCACCACCACCCCGGCGCTCTTGACCGCGGTCTGCGGCTTCAGACCGCCGATGTTGTCGAAGCGGGCCGTGACGCTGTAGGTCTTTTGAAAGTTAAGGCTCAGCAGGTTGGCCGACTGCAGTGCAAGAAACAGCAGCGCCGCCGCGCCGATCAGCACGAAGAGCCCGACCCATATGTCTTTGTTGGAGCGTTGCATTGGTGAGATCCTTCTAGATGCTGAACATCATTGCTGTCAGCAGAAAATCGAGCCCGAGGACGGCGAGCGACGCCACCACCACGGTACGGGTGGTGGCGCGCGAGACTCCTTCGGGCGTCGGCTGCGCTTCGAACCCCTGCAGCAGCGCAACGAACGTGACGGTGAAGCCGAACACGATGCTCTTGAGCACGCCGTTGCCGACGTCGCGCCAGACGTCGATGCCGCCCTGCATCTGACCCCAGAACGAACCGGAGTCGACGCCGAGCATCAGGACGCCGACCACATAGCCGCCGCCGACGCCGACGGCGCTGAACACGGCAGCAAGCAAGGGCATCGTGATGACGCCGGCCCAGAAGCGCGGCGCCAAAATGCGCTGGACCGGATCGACTGCCATCATTTCCATGGCACTCAGTTGTTCGCCCGCCTTCATGAGGCCGATCTCGGCCGTCAGCGATGTACCGGCGCGCCCCGCGAAAAGCAGCGCGGCCACCACCGGCCCGAGTTCGCGTACCAACGACAAAGCAACCAGCAGGCCGAGCGCTTCAGAGGACCCGTAGCGCTGCAGCGTGTAATAGCCCTGCAGCCCGAGCACGAAGCCGACGAACAGCCCCGACACGGCGATGATGGCGAGCGAATAGTTGCCGAGAAAGTGGATCTGGTCGCGAACGAGCCCGAAGCGGCGCAAGCTGCGCGCGCCCTGGAACAGCAGACGCAAGAACAGGCGGGCACCGTAGCCGAGATTCGCCAGCTTGCTGCGCACCGCAAAACCCACATCGGACGGCTTCCACCAACTCATCGGTGCTTGCCCTCCGCCTGACCGAAGTCTTCTTCGACAGTGACGCCCGGATAGTGGAAATGCACCGGTCCATCGGGCAGTGCGTTGACGAACTGGTGCACCAAGGGGTCGGCGCTGTCGCGCACTTCGCTCGGTGGCCCCTGCGCCGCAATCTTGCCGTTGGCCAGCACGATCACGTGGTCGGCGATACGGAAAGTCTCGTCGAGGTCGTGCGATACCACGATGCTGGTGAGGCCCAGCGTGTCGTTCAGCCGCCGAATCAGGCGCGCCGCAGTACCGAGCGAAATGGGGTCGAGCCCGGCGAACGGCTCGTCGTACATCACCAGTTCGGGGTCGAGCGCGATGGCGCGGGCCAGCGCCACGCGACGGGCCATGCCGCCGGACACCTCGCTCGGCATGAGGTTGCGCGCGCCGCGAAGGCCGACAGCATCGAGCTTCATCAATACGATGTCGCGAATCAACGCTTCGGTCAGCCGGGTGTGCTCGCGAAGGGGGAAAGCCACGTTGTCGAACACGCTCATGTCGGTGAAAAGCGCGCCGAACTGAAACAACATCCCCATGCGTCGCCGTGCCGCGTACAGCGCGTCGGCTTTCATCAGGCCGACATCCTGACCGTCCAGCAAGACCTGCCCGCGCTGGGCCCGCAACTGGCCGCCGATCAGGCGAAGCACGGTGGTCTTGCCCCCGCCCGAGGCGCCCATCAATGCCGTGACCTTGCCGCGCGGCACTTCGAACGAGACGCCATCGAGAATCGGACGCGTGCCATAGCCGAACACGACTTCACGGAACTCGACGAGAGGGGGCGGAACAGGGTCCATTGAATAAAAAAGCCGGGCGCCTCTTCAGGCATCCCGGCGTGGGGTTTCCCCGCATGATAAGGGGGCAACCGTTGTATTGCAGCGACAACTGTCGCTGCAACTTCAACGCGGCAAGTCGCTGAAGCCCATCAGGAACTCGTCGACCGAGCGGGCAGCT
>JAQGMP010000154.1 GCA_028292285.1 Variovorax sp.
ACTGAAGGCGGCTTGCTGTTCCCGTCCGCGGAGGTTATTCGCATCGACACTCGGCCGGCGCCACCGACCATCGGGTTCACGCCGGGCCTGCATCTGCAGGGCGATGCCAAGGCCACCGCCGTGGCGCTCCGCAAGGCGCTCGATCGCAAGGCCGTGCGCAACGAAGGCTTTCGCAACGCGGCCACGCGCGACGCCCTGGCGACCCCCACGCCGCAACCTGCACGCGCGACCGACGGCCTCGATCCGCGCGAACTCATGCGCGTACTGTCGCGTTCCTTGCCCGACGACACGCAAGTGGTGTCAGGCGCAGGCCATTTCTGGTCCTGGCCGATCGCGCACCTAGCATTGCCCAAGGGCGGGCGCTTCCAGCACACGGCCGCCTTCGGCAGCATCGGCCTCGGCCTGGCACAAGGCATCGGCGCGGCGGTAGGCGTGGGCGGCGCCGGTCGCAAGACGCTCGTGATCGAAGGCGATGGCAGCCTGCTGCAGGGCATCCAGGAACTGCACGCCGCCGCGGAACAACGCATTCCTCTGGTGGTGCTGGTGATGAACGACTCGGGTTACGGCGCCGAAGTCTTGAAGATGAGCTGGAAGCAGCGCGACCCGAGCGATGCGCAATGGAAGTCGCCGGACTATGTTGCCATCGTGCGCGGCTTCGGCGGTGACGGCGTGCGCATCACGTCGGAGGCGGAACTCGCACCCGCGCTCGCGCGTGGCTTCGCGGCAGACGGACCCTTCGTGATCGATGCGCCGATCTCGCCTACGCTGGTGAGCGATTCGTACGCGAGGTTGTTCCTGGGCCAGCCCAACCAGATGCCTCTGCTGCGGCCCGCGCGCTAGGCGTGCCGAGCGCGCCAGAAAGAAAACGGCCTTGGAATTCAAGAACAGTTTCGATGTCGACGGCAGTCCAGACGAGGTGATCGTGGTCTTTGCCGACACGCAGCGGGTCGCCAGCTTTCTACCGGGCGCCAGTGTCGGCGAACGGCGGGAGGACGGCAGCTACCCGGGTCAGCTCGTCGTGTCTTTCGGGCCCAAGCGGCTTACTTTCAAGGGCTCACTCGTCAACACGGCGGACACCGAAACGCTGGCCGGCAAGTTGACCGGGCAAGCGAGCGCGGACGTGCGCGGGGCGAAGATGGCCGTCACGCTTGACTACAGGCTCCAGGCCGCCCGGCAAGGCACGCGCGTCGAGACGGTGTCGGAGGCCGAGCTGACCGGCATCCTGGCTGAGTTCGCACGGACCGGCGGCGCGGTGCTGACCGAAGCGTTGCTCGAACAGTTCGCGCAACGCTTCAGTGCGCACATGCGTGCAACCCGACCGGAGGTCGAGGCCGGCACGCCATCGATGGCCGGCAGCGCCCGTGCAGCCGATGCAGCCGACGCCGACGCCCGCGCGCTTCGGTCGCAGCGCGATGCAAGCCCGCTCTCTGGCTTCGGATTGCTGCTGCGCATCCTCAAGTCGATGTTCGGCCGCAAGGGCGGTGGCACCTGAACTTCTCGATCGACGCGATCACTGGCCGTGATTGGTTCGCTATCTGTGATTCGACACTCACAGCATGCCTGTCATTCGAGTGAGCTGGTTTGAAGGCAAAGACCATCAACAGAAAAAGAAAGTCGCCACGCACCATTCAACCCGTCCATTACCGCTACAGTGCGAGCGCCTATCCACGATACCGGATGCGGCCGCCGCCGCCGACGCACGAGCGACCATGATGTCTATTTGGGCCTACAAATTCCAGCAACACAATATTCATTAAGTTGCGTCAAAGCTATCGAAAACCTTATATGTCGCGATTGTTCAAACGAGGCTCTTGCAGTTCTAACGTCACCGAGTTCTTGTCGGGCTCATATGAAGACGCTTAGGAAGCAGCAGGTGCGCACGTGGCAGTCGCGATGTCAGTGGCGCGGTACGCCTCCTTAATAAAAGCGCGGTCGCATCGTGCTGGCAGGCAAGCCGAGCAAGCTGCGCAATTCGCCGGAAGTTACGTAGACGTATTGGAGTAGGGGTCCCGGACGCGGAGAGCGCTTCGCGGTCAAGGAGGACTATCCAAGGCGCTGGGTCGACAACGCGAGCGCCATCTGCCTCAAGTCGGCCTTTTGGATTTTTCCATTGGCATTGCGTGGCAAGCTAGTGTGTGACACCACAACCCGTCCGGGCACTTTGTAATCTGCCATGCGCTCGCTGCAGTAAGCGCGAACAGCGTCGGTGTCGATGTCCTGGATCACGTTCAGGAAGGCCACCACGCTTTCGCCCAGCACCTCGTCCGGCCGGCCCACAACAGCGGCCTCTACGACGCCGGGAATCTCGGTCAACACGCTCTCCACCTCGGCTGGGTAGACCTTGAAGCCACCGCGATTGATCATGTCCTTCTTGCGGTCGGCGATGCGCACGAATCCTTGTCGATCAATGGCGCCGATATCACCAGACTTCCAATACCCTCCGGCGAACGACGCAGCGTTCGCATCTGCATTGCGCCAGTAACCCGGCACGACCATGGGTCCGCCGATCCAAAGCTCGCCCTCTTGACCCGCAGCCACTTCGCATCCCTGTTCGTCCATCACGCGGATGTCGCCGCAGGGCACCACTTTGCCAATGCTTTCCGAGTGCGTTACACCGTCACCTGCGGGCATGATGGTCGCGGGCGACGTGGTCTCTGTCGCACCGTACGCATTGCACATCTGCAGACGCGGAAAGATCTCGGCGAACCGACGGATGGTCGGCTCGGGCATCGGGGCGCTGCCATAGACGCCGAGACGCCAGGCCCTCAGGTCGAAGCTGCCAAGGTCCGGCTCCAGCAAGCAGAGACCATACATGGCTGGCACCATCAACGCATGCGTGATCTTTTCCTGCTGCGCGAGGCGCAGGAATTCGCGGCGCTTGAACTCTGCAATCGTCACAATGGTTCCGCCAATCGCAAGGAAGGGCAGCACCACGCCGCAGAGTCCCGCAACATGCGACCAAGGAATGGAGAGTGCCGTACTTTCCCGATCACCCAATTGGTGGACTTCACTCCAATGGAGGCACGAATGCACCGCGTTGAAATGCGTCAGCATGGCCCCCTTGGGTTTACCGGTCGTGCCCGAAGTGTAGAGAATTCCAAAGATGTCCTGCTCGTCGATTTCGCGTTGCACCTCGGCATGATCCGAACGCGGATCGAGCAGTTCGATCATTGCATCAGACCGGAACGCGAAGCGCATCCGTCCTGGGGGACCGTTGGCTGGCAGTTCACCTGCAAACTCCGGCGCGTGCAAGATCGCCACAGGTTGACTGTCTTCGAAGATGTATTCGATCTCCGGGCGCTTCAGCCGAGTTCCGATCGGAACCACGATGGCGCAGAGCAACGCGATGGCCGCCACCGCAGAAACGGCGTCGAGGCCGTTGGGCGCCATCACCGCGACGCGGTCGCCTTTCTGAACGCCGAGCCATGCGAGGCTGGCAGCGAGCGTCTCGGCCCTTTCTCCGAATTGGCGGTAGTCCAAGCGCGTCGTGCCATCGACGACCGCCGTACGTTCTGCTGCACGCTCGAAGCTCGCCCGCAGCATCGTCGCAACGTTGGCCGGACGATCGACGTAACAGCGGACCAGGCGGCCAGATTGAAGTTCAAAGCGGGAGGCATGCATCAGGAACTCCTGCGGCGCGGGTCCGCTTTCGGCTTCTTGAAGCTCGGGCTTGCCTGTACCGCAGCTTCGAGGTGTTTGGCGTAGGCTTCGACGTCACGCTCGCTGCGGCGTCGCGCGGCGTCGGCGTCTTTCGTTTCTATCGCATGCAGGATGCGGCGATGTGCTGTCGTCACCAGTTGGCGCACATCGTCGTTTGCAAAATTTTCGATGCGCGAAGCATCAAGCATCAGCGCCGAAATGGAGGCGGAAAAAGCGCGCAGCAAATCGTTGTGCGAGGCAATCGCCAATGCGCTGTGCCAATTGGCGTTTTCTTCGAGGAATCGAGGCACGTCATCGACCGCTGCTGCGTCGAGCCGGGCAGAGATCGCCTGCAGTTCGGCCAAGTCTTCGTCAGTCCTGTTCTTCGCAGCAAGGTAGCTGATCATCGGTTCGAGCGCCTGGCGAGTCTCGACCAACGCATGCAGCGGCACGCCGCGTACTTTGGCAAAGCTGTTGATGTGGCTGCCCAGCGATTCGTCACTCGGCCTGGACGCAGTCGTTCCGCCATAGCGACCCGGACGTGTACGCGCAAGGCCACGCGCTTCAAGGATTCGCAAGGCTTCGCGCACTGACCCTCGGCTGAGCCCGGTCGCGCTAACCAGCTCTCTTTCGGTCGGCAGCGAGGCGCCCGGCGGATAGGTGCCATCGACGATCTGCTTGTGAAGTCGGTCGGCCAGCACATCGCATGACTTGGGAACATTGATCAAGCCGAGGCCGTGGCTGAGCGTTGCTTGTGCAGGCTCGACCTTGGCTGGCGTATGAGGGGAACTCCGGGGTGACATCAAGGCAGTCTAGCGGCTACCATTCTTCTCAGTCAATTGTTGGACCATAGAAGTTTATCGAAGGAGACATGAGATGAAACAAACTTTCGTTCGCCTGATTGCACATGCGATCGTTCCTGCCGCCTTTGCCGCGGCATCCATCGCATCATTCGCAGGGCCGAAGGAGCTCACCGTTGGTGGCCTGTGGGGTACGACCGGCTCGAACGCCACCTACGGCGAGCAACAGTCGCGCGGCGTCATGCTCGCCTTCGAGGAAATCAATGCGGCGGGAGGTGCTGGCGGTACCTCCTTAAAACTGAAGTCCGAAGACCATGGTGGCGTGCCGCAACGCGGCGTCCTCGCACTCAACAAGCTGGCCGCCGTCGACAAGGTTCCGTTCGTTTTCACCTCTTTCACCAACGTCATCTCCGCGACAGCGCCGATCGGCGGCAAGGAAAAGGTCGTGATGCTCAACGGTGGCGGCACAGCGCCGACGCTGGCGGGCCTGAGTCCCTACCTGTTCTCCAACGTGCCCTTGGAGAACAATCACATTCGCAACGAGTCTCGCTATGCCATCCAGAAGCTGGGCAAGAAAACCCTTGGCATCCTGTACGTGAACGACGCGCTGGGAACGGCAGACGCCAAAGTGATGGAGGAGGTGTGGAAAGAGTTGGGCGGCCAAGTGCTCGATTCGCAGGCCGCTGGCACCGATGCCATGGATTTCAAGGCACAGCTGACGCAACTGTGGGCAAAGAAACCGGACGCCATCTACATCGCGGCCGGAGGCCGGCAGGTTGCTGCTGCGCTCAATCAGAAGGCAGAACTCGGCGTGACTTCGCTGATCCTGGGAACCAGTTTCTACACAGTCCCTGAAATCATCACGTCCGCAAAAGGCGCTTCGGAAGGGGTGCTTTTTTCCACCCAGCAATGGGACCCGGACCGCCCGACGAGCGACGAGGCTCGCAAGTTCGTCGAGCGCTATCAAGCCAAGCACGGGGCCAAGCCACTCGGGGCGTCCGCCGCCTACTACGTCGGGGCATACATCCTGGCCGACGTGGTGGCCGCGCTGAACAAGTCCGACAAGGCCCTAACGGGACCCAACATCCGCGAGGAGTTGCTCCGGCATGGCGAGTTCAAGACGGTCTTCGGTCCGCTCAAATTCGCTGCGGACGGTACTTCGTCCATGCCGCTGACGCTGATGACCGTCAAGAACGCGGCCTTCGTGCCGGTGGAAGGCCAGTGAGATTGCAACGGCCCGTGCCGAGAGCGATTCACTCCACGGCGCCCGACTCGGGTGCCCC
>JAQGMP010000596.1 GCA_028292285.1 Variovorax sp.
CCGGCTGCGTCCGGTGATGGCATCGATGACGGTCGACTTGCCCGCGCCGTTCGGGCCGATGAGCCCGCGAATCTGGCCGCTCGCGACCGCGAAGCTCACGCCGTCGACCGCCTTCACGCCGCCGTAATGGACCGCGACATCGACTGCTTCGAGCACCGGCGTGCTCATCGCGGCGCGCTTTCGATTGCCGGCGTTGGCGCCAGCGCGGCAGGTGGTGGTGCCCGGTCGCGGCGACTGAAAAGCCGGCCCAGCCCACCCGCGATGCCGGTCGGTGAAAAGACGATCACCGCGATCAGCGCCACGCCGAAGATGGCCATCCAGTGGCCAGAGTAGTCGCCCAGCGCATCCCGCGCCAGGAAGTACACGACCGCACCGAGCGCCGGCCCCCATAGCACCTTGTAGCCACCCACCACGACCATCATCAATGCGACGCCCGAGACGCTCCAGTGCAGGCTTTCGGGCGAGACGAAGCCAGTGTTGAGTGCCGACAGCACGCCTGCCAGGCTGCTCACCAGTGCCGACAACGCAAACACGAGCGCCCGCGGCACCAGCGTTCGAATGCCGATGAAGCGCGCCCTCTCCTCGTTGTCGCGGACCGCCTCGGTCGCGGCGCCGAAGCGCCCGCGCAACAAGAGCGCAAGCACCAGCAACACCATCACCAGCGCGCACCAACAAAGGATGAACATGGCGCCCGGCTTCAACAGTTCCGACAGCGGCAATCCGAAGAGTTGCGACGGCCAGTCGATGCTCATGCCGTCGGCGCCACCGGTGAGCCCGCGCGAGCGCGACGCCGTCAAATAGAACATCTGCCCGATCGCCAGCGTGAGCATGCCGAAAGCGACCCCTGGCACCCGCACGATCACGAGCCCGACCAGAAAGGCCAGCAGCGCGATCGCCACCAGCGTGAGCGCGATCGCGGCTTCGGCCGGCATCGCGCGCATCTGCAGCAGGATGCCCACGCCGTAGCCCGACACGCCGAAGAAAAGCGCATGCCCGAAGCTCACCATGCCGTTCTGCCGCAGCAGCAAGCCGACGCCCACCGCCAGCACCGCATAAACGATTGCCTGCGTGAGCAGCGATAGCACCTTGCCTGAATCGACCAGCGTGCCGAACAGTACGCCCGCCGCCAGCGCGAGCACTGTCATCCAGGCCATGCGTCGCATCGGCATGGCCGCCTCAGGTGCGGCTGCCGGCAAAGCCGGATGGACGCCACACCAGCACGATGACCATCAGCACGAAAGGCAACAGCGCCGCCAGATCGGGCAGGTATACCGCGCCCAATGCCTGAAGCATGCCGAGCACCATCGCGGCAACGAACGCGCCCGCGAGCGAGCCGAGTCCGCCGACCACCACCACCACGAACGAATCGATGATCACATCGCCACTCATGGAAGGCGACAGCGACAGAAAAGGCGCCGCGACCACGCCGGCCAGCCCGGCCAGTGCCGTGCCGAGCCCGACCACGCCGGCGCTGAGCGCGTCGGTGTTGACGCCCTGCATCGCGGTGGTTGCGGGATCGGTGCTGGCCGCACGCACCTGCAGCCCGACGTGCGAAAAGCGCAACCAGAGCGTGAGGCCCAGCGCCACCGACGCGCCCACCACGATCACACCGATTCGGTAAGCGGGTACCGGCGTGCCGAAGAGGTCAACCGTGGCCTTCAGCGCATCGGGCGCGGCCACCGACAGATTGCTCTTGCCCCAAACGGTCTGCACAAAATCCTCGATCACCAGCAGCAGGCCGAAAGTGACCAGCACAACGGTCAGCGGATCGCGCTCCTGCAAAAGCCGGAAGCCATATCGGTCGAGCAGCACGCCCAGCACAGCCATGATGGCCGGCGCCGCGACCAGCGCGACCCAGAAGTTGCTGTAGCTCGCAATGGAGTAGCCGAGGTATGCGCCCAGCATGTAGAGCGAACCATGGGCGAAGTTGACGACCCGCCGCAAGCCGTAGATCAGCGCCAGGCCCGAGCACATCACGATGAGCAATGCGCCGTAGACCACGCCGTTGAAGAGATTGATGGTGAGCACGTCGTGTCTGGTCAGGATGGACACCGACGCTGCGTGCGGCATCACCAATGGTTAGACCAATATGGTAATAGCCCCGAAGAGTGTGTCAACGGGGACATCCCCGAGCGCACGGCGGGCCGCCCGCGTTGCAATCGATCACCGCGGCCTACGCGTGTCCCACCGGCTGCACGGCGGCCCGTGCGGCGGCCGGTACCTGTCGACTGTTCCAGCGCTCCATGTAGTCAGCGTGCAACCGCTCCAGGAAGCGCGTCATCTCGGCGACCGCCGCGTCGGCATCGCGCTCGCGCAGGTGTTTCAGCAGACGCCGGCGCGACGACAGCGTCGACACCTTGTCGCTGGGCCCGATGCTCTCGACGAACTTGCCCATGACCTCCATCACGCCCTCCATCATGATGGCGACGACCGGGTTGTGCGTGGCCGCGCCCAGCATGGTGTGGAAATCGCGGTGCAACTTGGCGCTCAGCGCGAAGTCGCCCGCCTTGTAAGCGGCCGCGGCGGCCTGCACGTTGCTGTCGAGCGCATCGAGCTCTTCGACCGTGAGCCGCTCGCTCGCGACGCGCACCACCATGCCCTCGAGCCAGATGCGCGCCTGCGTCAGATCGAGCGGCAAGATGGCGCCCAGGTGGTACAGGTCTCGCATGCCGTTGACCACGACATCCGAGTTGCCCGGCACCACGAAGGCACCACCGCTCGCGCCCTTGCGCAACTCGATCATTCCCGAAAGTTCCAGCGCCCGCAGCGCTTCGCGCAGCGTGTTGCGGCTGACGTTGAGCGTCACCGCCAGATCACGCTCGGCGGGCAGCCGGTCGCCCGGCCTGAGCTTGCCGCGCGCGACCAGTTCGCGGATCTGCGCAGCGATGTCCTCGAAAGCGCGCTGCGGCGCAATCGGCGCGAAGCCGTAGACAGACTGCACGGCCTCCTTCATGTGCGAGGGCTCGCGTGCGGCTTCGAAGGTCGGTCGGTCGGATGTCATTCGAACTCCATCGTGCCGTACGAGGCGGCATTCGCCTGCAGTGTAGCGCAGAGTTTTTAAAGGTTAGACCAATCAATCAAAGCAATTCTGCTGGGCCGCGCCCAGCCAGAATCAGTCGACGAAGAAGGCGTCGAAGCCCTCGCGCGGCTCGAAACGCTCACCGCGCACCAGCAGCCTGAGCGGCCCCGGCATCGCGCGCTGCTGGAGCGGATGCGATGCGTCGCCCGGATAGCACATGACACGCGAGGCACCGTCGCCCAGGATGTGCGGCTGCACCATCGGCGGTCGGCGCCCGCGCGCGGCACCGAGCACGGCGTCCACCGAACCGTGCCGCGCCAGCGCCGCGAGCGTCATGATCTGCGGCGGCGCGAGCTTCATGCCGCCGTCCCAGTAGGTCCGAAGCGCAGCGCGCGGATCGAGCCAGGCCGCCTCGGTCGTCTCGTGGCCATCGTGCGAAGCGACGCCATGTTCGGGCAGGCGGGCGACAAAGAAACGGGTGTCGAAGCGCTTTTGGGCCGAACGCTCGGGTGTGATCCAGCGCGACCACGGCACTATCGCGTCTACCGCGAGGCGCAGGCCCGATGCGGCCAGCAGCGCGTTGAAGGTCATGCCCGTCGCGCCAGTCCCGGGTGCTTCGCCATGCGCCAGCAACACGCCCGATTCCTCGAACGCTTCGCGCAACGCGGCGACATACAGGGCGGCAGCGGTCGGGATGTCGATGGCCGGCTCGCCGAGGCGCTCGTGCAAGGTAGCAGGCGATGCGTCCAGATGCGCCACGGCATCGAGGTGGGCATCGTCGGCATCGACCTTGCCGCCGGGAAACACGAAGACGCCGCCCAGTACGTCCGACAGGCCATGGCGCTTGAGCATGAGCACCTCCGGTCCGTGGTCGGCATCGCGCAGCAGGATCAGCGTCGCGGCCGGTTGCGGGATCGCAGGAAACGACAGCCTGGCGGTAGCGTCGTTCATTAAAAATGGCGCGCGAACCATTCCGCTGTGAGTTCCGCGGCGCGCGGCAGCCCGTCATCGTAGAAGAGCCAATGGTTCCCCACCGGAAAAGCCTCGAGCCGCTTTTCCGACTTCACCTGCTCGAAGAACATCGTGGTCTGCTCGTAGGGCACCAGCGAGTCGTCCTTGGCGCCGAGCATCAGCACCGGTATCGTGAGCTTGTGTGCATGGGCTATCGGTTCATGGTGCAGCACGTGCCATGCGGTTTCGATCGCCATCGGCGTCTTCTCGGCGTAGCGTGCCATCGCCCGTGGGTCGGGCACCATGATCTCGAGCCGCTCGCCGATCTCGATCTCGCCGGTGGCGGCCTTGTGCGCTATAGCAGCCAGCGCGCGCGCCTGCAGTGCCTCGAACTCGTACCAGCGACAAATGCTTCGCAGCCAGTGGCTCCCCGATACCACCGGCACCGTCATCACCAGCGCCTTGGGCCTCGGGCTGCGCGTCGCAGCCAGTGCCGCGATGCCGCCGCCAAAGCTCGTGCCGTAGAGGCCGACGCGTGCCGGATCGAGTCCGGGCACCTGCGTCGCGAGGTATTCGAGCGCAGTGACCGTGTCCTCGACCTGATCCTGTGGCAGCAGCAGCGCGCGATGACCTTCGCTGGCGCCGAAACCGCGGTAGTCGAAGCTGAGCATGGTGTAGCCGGCATCGGCCAGTCGCGTGCAGAGGCCGACCGGAACGCCCTCTTTCACCCCGCCGAAACCGTGGCAAAACACGGCACCTGCACGCAGGTCGCGCGCGGGGTCGGGCAGGTACATGCGACCCGCCATGCGCAGGCCAGGGCCGGAATAAAAGTGAAAATCGCGTGTCTGCACCACAGGATCCTTCGAGCCGCCGCTATTCACCGAACTTGATCGACGCGCTCTCCATCGCGGTCTTGAAGTTCTGCGTCTCGCGTTTCGTGATGCGGGTCACTTCATCGGGCCCCGCGACATTGAGCGTGGTCCCCATGTTGGCGAGCTTGTCGGCCATGCCGGGCGTCGCAAGTGCCTTGCGGCTGGCCGCTTCGAGCTTTGCCATGACGTCGCGCGGCGTGCCGGCCGGTGCCCACAGGGCAAAGTTGATATCCTGGATGTAGCCGGGCAAGAACTTGCTGATCGGCACACCGCCCGGAATCAGCGGCGACGGTTCGGCCGAAGTCACACCCAGCACTTTGACCTTGCCCTGCCGGATGAATTCGAGCATCGATCCCGATGGCGGGTTGAAGAACACCTTGACTTCTCCAGCCAGCAGCGCCTGCAGCGCCGGGCCGCCGCCGCGATAGAACACGTTGATCACCTTGATCTTTGCATCCTTCGCAAGAAGTGCATTGCTGACTTCGAGGGTCGGCCCGGCCACGCCGACATCTATACCACCCGGCTGCTTGTTCGCCCACTCGACGAAGCCTGGGAAGTCGTTGGCCGGCACGCTCGGATGCGCCAGCAGCACCAGCGGCGTCACGGACACATTGAGAATCGGCGCGAGTGCCTTGGCGGGCTCGAGCGAGGCGTCTTTGGTGACCAGCGGGGCAAGCACCGTGGTGGTGATGGTGGTGAGCACCAGCGTGTACCCGTCGGGCGCCGAATGAGCCGCCGCGATGATGCCGATCGCGCCGTTGGCGCCGGTGCGGTTCTCCACGACGACGGGCTGGCCCAACACGCCGCCCAGCGCTTCCGCGAAGGTACGGGTGAGCGAATCGCCCGGTCCACCGGGCGCATAGGTGTAGATGATCTTGATCGATTTGGTCGGGAAGTCCTGCGCGCGTGCCAGCAGCGGTGCTGCCAGGACTGCGAGCGCGAGCGTGAATGCGCGGCGAGAGAGGGTCATGGTTTTGTCTCCTGAAAAGGTGAAGCTTCAACGCGGCAGATCGAGCCCGTGCAGCGCGATGAGCGTGCGCTGGATCTCGTTGGTGCCGCCGCCGATGGTGTAGAGCAGTGCATCGCGCACGCCATATTCGAAGACGCCGTCGGCCAGCGACGACGTGGCCCCGGGCTGCAGGGTTGCGCCGGAGCCGAGCAGATCGAAGGCCGCTTCGGACAAGCGCTCCATCAACTCGCTGGCGTAGACCTTGACCATCGCAGCCTGCCATACCGGAACGTCACCTTGCTCCACCACCAACGCGGTCCGCACCGCCAGCAGGCGGGCCGCCTCGACCTCCGCCGCCAGTGCGCCGACGCGGTCGAGTACCAGCGAATCGGCCGCCAGTGGCCGGCCGTCGCGCACGGCGCTGCGCACGTAGGCAAGGAGGCGATCGAAGTAGGCGCGGGCACGGGCGCCGATGGCTGCGAGCGCCACGCGTTCGTGCGCGAGCGCCTCGGTGATGATCTTCCAGCCGCCGTTCTCCTCACCGACCAGCGCGTCGTCCGGCACGACGACGTCGTCGTAGAACACGATGTTCGAACGGTGCCCATTGAGCCCGTTCATGGGCTGAACGGTGATGCCCGGCGTGTCCAGCGGCAGGGCGAACACGCTGATGCCTCCGTGCCGCGGCTGCGCCGGGTCGGTGCGTGCAGCGAGCCAGACATGCGTCGAGAAACCGGCCGTAGAGGTGTAGATTTTCTGGCCGCGGATGCGCCAGCCGCCCTGCGGCAGCCGAGTGGCCGAGGTTCGGATCCCGGCCAGATCGGAGCCGAAGTCCGGTTCGCTGTAGCCGAGCGCGAAAGAGATATCGCCCTGCGCGATTCCGGGCAGAAAACTGGCTTTTTGCGCCTCCGAGCCAAACCGCACCAGCGTCGGGCCGATCATGTTGGCGGCGGTGTTGTGGAACGTGACAGGCGCGTCGGCGAAGGCCATCTCTTCTTCGAAGGCCAGATGCTCGAGGGCGGACCGCTCTTGTCCGCCGAAGGCCTTGGGCCAGGTGATGCCGAGCCAGCCGCGCGCACCCAGTTTGCGGCTGAAGTCCTGCCGAGCCCTTCGGTGATTTACCGGAAGCGCATAGCTTTCGGGCGCGTAGCGGCCATCCCATTCGCTTGCGAGCCAGGCCCGTACTTCCACACGAAAAACATCGGCTTGCGGGCTCAGCGGAAAAAGGGGCATTGCGGTCCGCGCCAGCAAAAAGCTCGCGACGTCGCGGCGCGCACGCTGCACGCCCCCGAGCCGCGTCACGTCGCCGTGGATGCGCCGAAAGTGTCGCGGAAGTTCATGTGCATCCCAGAACGAAACTCCGCCGAAGCCATGGTGCAGTTCCAGGACGATCTGGCGCAGCCACTGCCCTGCGTTGCTCGCGGCAACCGCTGCCATGTACCCGCGCAATGCCGGTGCCGCCTGGCCGGCGGCCCGCACTGCGAGCCGACAGATATCGACGCCTGTCAGGCAATTGGCGAGCTTGTGTTGTATGGCCTGGTACTGGCCGATCTTCTTGCCGAATTGAGAGCGCTCGCGTGCGTAAGCCGTCAGCAGTTCAAGGCCGTACTGTGCAGCGCCCCCGGCGCGCGCCGCCAGCATCAGCCGCGCCAGGGTCGGCAAGCCTTGCAGCTCGAAGCCCGTGCGCAGCAGCACGAAATCATCGGCCTGATCGAAGCGCAACTCTGCCAGCGGCGGCACCTGCAACCCTGCCGTCGGCAACACGGTAACGCCCGCGCCCTGTAGCGCCAGCACTGCGACTTCGCCGGGTCGTCCGGTCACCATCAACACGTGGGTGGCCATCTGCGTGTTTTCGACGAAAGCGGCACGCCCGTGCAGCGTGCGGCCGACGTCCAGCACGAAGGCATCGGCTTCCCCGCTGTCCGGCCCAAAGACCCAGGTAACGGCCGCGTCACCGCGGTGCAATGCGGCCAGCAGCGCAACCGCCGGGCCTTCGGTGCTGGAGCCGAGCACGGCATTGGCCAGCACTGCGTCCATCAGCGGCATGGCGCAATTCGCGCGGCCCAGTTCCTCCATCAGCACCAATGCGGCCGGCAGGCCCATGCCTGCGGTCTCCTCGTTGTCCTCGGTTGCCTCGGTGCCCTCTGCGGCGAGGTCGAGCGCTGCCCATCCCTGGGCGGCCGCACGCCGCCAAAGTCGCATCGAGGCCTCGCGATCAGCGGCCAGAGCGACCGCACCGGCTGGCGGCCAGTGGTCCTGCAGCAGGCTGCGCGCAGAGTCGCGCACCAGCGCCAGCTCGGCCGTCTCAACCAGTGGCAAGGTCGCAGCGTTCACCGGTTCTTCCACTCCGGCTTGCGTTTTTCCGCGAAGGCGCGCGGCCCTTCGACGAAGTCCTCGCTGGTTCGCAGCCGCCGGACGGCCGGAAACTCCCGCGCCGCGAGCACCTTTTTCTCGAAGTCGTCGCCGAGCATGGTCTTGCGTGCGACCTGCTTGGTAGCGCGCAACGAGAGCGGCGAGCATTCCAGCATCTGGGCGGCCCACTTGCGCGCCTCCGACAAGGCCTCACCGGCTGGCGCCAACGCGGTGACGAATCCGAGCTCGAAGGCTTCCTTTGCCGGCACGCGGCGCCCGGTCAGCAGGATGCCCATGGCACGTGGCAACCCGATGGCGCGCGGCAGGTACTGCGCCCCGCCGGCCAGGGCGGCCAAACCGACGCGCGGCTCCGACAACGCGAAGAATGCGTTTTCCGCCGCAATAACGAGGTCGCAGGCCAGCGCCATCTCGAAGCCACCGCCCATCGCGATGCCGTTGACTGCGGCGATCACCGGCTTGTCGAGATCGAAGCGCGTGGTGAGCCCGGCGAAGCCGCTCGGCGGGAAGTTACGCACGCCACGTTGCGCATGCGCCTTCAGGTCGTTGCCAGTGCAAAACGCACGGTCGCCGGCACCGGTCACGATGGCAACCCACTGCTCCGGGTCATCGGCAAAATCGTTCCACACGCGATGCAGTTCTTCATCGGCCTCGGCATGCAGCGAGTTCATCACTTCGGGACGGTTGAGCGTGACGATGGTGAGATGGCCATCGCGCTCGACCGTACAGAACGCGTGTGTGGTCGACGTCATTTCGAAAGCTCTCCGCTTGGTTGGTACGTGGCGAGCGCATCCAGCGCCTCGATGCGGCCATCGGCCGCGAGCAATGGATTGACCTCGAGCGCATCGAGCGTCGGGCCAAGTCCGAGTGCGGCGCGACCGATGTCGACCACCACTTGCGACAGCGCGGCGATGTCGACCGCCGCAGCACCGCGAAAGCCTTTCAGCAGCCGTGCGCCGCGCAGCTCGCCGAGCATCTCCGTCACATCGGCGGTCGACACCGGCAGCAGTCGCAGGCTCACGTCTGCCAACGCTTCGATCCAGACACCGCCGAGTCCCAGCGCGATCGCCGGGCCCCACTGCGGATCGAGACGTACGCCGACGAATAGCTCGAGGCCCGAGCGGCGCATCGGCGACACCAGCACACCTTCGAGCCTGGCAGCCGGCATCGCGCTTGCGACCGAAGTCATGATCCGACGAAAGCCCTCGCGCACCGCCGCCTCCCCTGTCAGCCCGAGCAGCACGCCACCGGCCTCGGTCTTGTGCGCAATGTCGGGCGACGCGATCTTCAGGACCACTGCGCTGTCCATGCCGCTTGCAGCGAGCACCGCCTGTGCCTCGTCGACAGCCAGAACCTGCGGCACCACCGGGACGCCAAAACCTTTGAGGTATTCCACTGTCTCGCGCTCGGAACGGGGCAACGCGGACGCTACCGAATCCGCCGATCGCGTCGAAACGGCGTTCCAAGACGATGACGCATTGGCCGGTGCGGGAGCTTGCGTTGCCCGATGTCGGGCCGACCAGTCGATCGCGTGGCGCAGGGCCTTCACGGCCATGTCGAGTCCGGAGGGCAGGTACGGCAGGCCGGCCGCATCGATGGCTTCACGGCTGCGGTCGGACACCGTCTTGACGGTGTTGCTCACTACCAGAAACCGTGCGCGTCCATCCGTGCGGAATTTGCCGATGGCTTCGAGCGATCCGACAGCGAAAGGAGCCCAATCGCCATTGAGCGCGGTCGGCACGTCGAAGACACAGACCAGCGCCGAGATCGCAGGGTCGGACTGCAGCGCTTCCATGCACAGTCGAAAAAGGTCAGGATTGTTGACCACCGCGCCGGTCAGGTCGAGCGGATTGGCCGGGCTCGCCATCGGCGGCAAGATGGCGCGAAGCTGCGTCAGCGTAGCGGTTGCCAGCGGCGGCATGGCGACGCCTTCGAGGTGCGCGTAGTCGGCCGCGAGTTCGCCCATGCCGCCCGAGGCCGACAACACGCCCAGTCCGCCCGGCGCCAGCACACCCGTGCGATCGAAGAGCGCTGCGCTGAACATCAGTTCTTCGATCGAGCGCACTCGCACCAGTCCGAACTGACGGCACACACCATCGAACACCCGATCGTCGCCCACCATCGCGCCGGTGTGAGACTGCGCCGCCTGCACGGTGAGCTCGGAACGACCGACCTTGAGGATCACGATCGGCTTGCCTGCAAGCAGTGCGCGGCCGGCTGCTTCGCGGAACAGTCGTGTATTGCGCACCGCCTCGGCGAAGATGGCGATAACGCGTGTCGCCGGGTCATCGACCAGATAGTCGACCACGTCGGCCAGGCCGAGCGCCGCCTCGTTGCCGGTGGCCACCACCACGTTCAGCCCGATGCCGTGCTGATGCGCAAAGTGCTTCATCACGGTTGCGACCGCGCCGCTTTGCGACACGATGCTGATGGCACCTTTGAGCGGCGGCGTCCGCATGGAGCCGGTCCAGCAGGCACCACCGCCATTGAAGTTGATGAAGCCCAGGCAGTTCGGCCCCAGCAGCCGCACGCCCATGGAACGTGCCGTAGCGACCATTTCGTCCTGCAAGGCCCGGCCTTCGTCGCCCGTTTCGGCAAAGCCGCCGGCCAGCACCACGGCATTGCGGACGCCCGCTGCACCGATGTCGCGCAGCGCGTCCATCAAGCCGGCGATTGGCACCATGAGCAGAGCGACGTCGATGGGCTTGCCGATCTCGGTGGCCGACTTGAAAGTCTGCTGGCCATGCGCCATGCCGCCGCTGCGGCTGACCAGATGCACGGCGCCACGAAAGCCGAGCAGCTCGAGATTGTCGAATGCCATCTTCGACCAGGTCGAGCGATCGGTGGCACCTACCAGTACCACCGATGCCGGGTCGAACATCCTTGAAAGATCGCTCACGGCGCTGCGACCCTTGCAGTGCCCTTGGCGACTCCGGTGGTGTTCGCGGCTCCGGTGGTGTTCGCGGCTCCGGTGGTGTTCGCGATGGCCGCAACGATCTTGTCGAAGGCCCGACCCGCGCTCGGCGCGTAGTTGATCATCGCGAGAAAGCCGTGCAGCAACCCTTCGCAACGCACCACTTCAACGGGCACGCCGGCCTGCCGGAGCTTCTCTCCGTAGGCCTCGCCTTCATCGCGCAGCGGGTCGCGGCCGGCCGTGAGCACGAGAGCTGCCGGCGATGCCGACAGATTCTTCGTTTCCAGCGGCGATGCGTCGGGGTTGGATCGGCCAGAGGCATCCGGCAAGTAATGGTTCCAGAACCATTGCATGTCCTTGCGCGTCAGCAAATTGCCCTCGGCGAATTCGAGATAGCTTGCTGTGTCGAAGTCGTGCCCCGTCACCGGATAGGCGAGCACCTGCAAGTCGACCTTGCGCTTCGATGCGCCTTCGTTGTGCCGGCGCGAAGCGACGGTAGCGAGGTTTCCCCCGGCGCTGTCCCCCATCGCCACCAGCGCACGCGGCGCGATGCCGATGGCCTCGGCGCCCTGCTCCGCGGCCCAGCGGAGCGCGGCCATCGCATCCTCCACGGGCGCCGGGAAAGGATGTTCCGGCGCAAGCCGGTAATCCACCGACAGCACCGCGCAGCCGGTGCGATTCGCCAGCGTCGCTGTCATCGGGTGGTAGCCCGCCACAGTACCGATCACCCAGCCGCCGCCATGGAAGTAGACGATCAGACCGGCGGGCTCGGCCGATGGCACGTAGAGCCGCACCGGCAACGCGAAGCCGTTCGATGACGCGATGGTGAAGTCCTCGACGCGCTTCACCGACGGCGCTTCGCCGAACAGCAGGGCCATCAGCATCGGCCCCGCGCGCGCCGCCTCAGGAGTGCTTTGCCAGAACGGCGTGCGGTTCGCCTCCTTGACCTTCTGCAGCAACGTCTCGATTTCCTTGTCCATGAGCGCTTCCTTCTTGAGACCAAAAGTATGTTGCAAGCATGGAGATTGTCAATGGCCTTACCTTTGGTTTAATACAAAAAGTATGGTTTTTCTATCTCGCATAAGGGTAAACATCAGGTTTCGATGTCAACCTAATTAGGTTGATTACTCAACTTCTCCGGAATACCATAGAGCTCTGCATAGCAAGAACTTTTCGAGACACTTTTGAAGGACACCTCATGTCGAATCCGACATCCACGAACGTGGACATGCTTATCGTCGGCGGCGGTTTTGCCGGCCTTTACCAGCTCTACAGTGCTCGCAAGCTCGGGTTGACGGCGCGCCTGCTCGAAGCCGGCGACGGCATCGGGGGCACCTGGTTCTGGAACCGCTACCCGGGCGCCCGCTGCGACGTCGAAAGCCTCGACTATTCGTACTCGTTCAGCGAGGCGCTGCAGCAGGAATGGGACTGGACCGAGCGCTACGCGACGCAGGGCGAGATCCTGCGGTACATCAATCATGTGGCGGATCGCTTCGAGCTGCGCCCCGACATCCAATTGCATACGCGGGTCAGCGCGGCGACCTACGACGACGATGCGCGGCGCTGGACCACCGTCGCGCAATCGGGCGAGCGCTTCGATTCGCAATACCTCATCCTGGCCACGGGTTGCCTTTCGATCCCGCAAGCGCCGAAGTTCGCGGGCCTCGACACCTTCAAGGGCAACTGGTATCACAGTGCCAACTGGCCGACCGAGGGCGTCGACTTCAGCGGCAAAAAGGTCGGGTTGATCGGCACCGGTTCGAGCGGCGTGCAGATGACGCCTCTGATCGCCGCGCAAGCGGAGCACCTCACGGTGTTCCAACGCACCGCCAACTACAGCGTACCGGCGCAGAACGAGCCGCTCGACACGGTGACGCTCGACACGGTGAAAGCCAACTATGCACACCGCCGGGCACTCGGGCGCGAGGCCATGACGGGCCAGTTTCTCAATGCCAACGACAAGTCGGCACTGGAAGTAACCGACGCCGAGCGGCTGGCGGAGTTCGAGTTTCGCTGGCGTGGCGCTGGCGGCGGCTTTCGGATGCTGCGCGCCTTCTCGGACTTGCTGCGCAATCCCCAAGCCAATCGCTTTGCAGCGGAATTCGCGCGATCGAAGATCAGGCAGATCGTGCACGACCCGGCGGTGGCCGAGTTGCTGTCGCCAAAGGACGATCTGCCCTTCGGCACCAAGCGGCTGTGCGTGGACACCGACTATTACGAGACTTTCAACCGCGACAACGTCGCTTTGGTCGACGTCAAAGCCGACCCGATCGTCGAGATCACGCCCAACGGGCTGCGCACCACCGCCCAGACATATCAGCTCGATGCTTTGGTGTTCGCTACCGGCTTCGACGCGATGACCGGTGCGCTGCTGGCCATCGACATTCACGGCGTTGAAGGCGAGTCGCTGCGCGAGAAGTGGTCGGGCGGCCCGCGCACTTACCTCGGCGTGTCGATCGCCGGCTTCCCCAATCTGTTCGTGATAGCCGGGCCGGGCAGCCCGTCGGTGCTCAGCAACATGGTGCACTCGATCGAAACGCACGTGGACTGGATCAGCAACCTGATCCGCCAGACGCGGGCCGACGGCATCACCCGCATCGACGCGCAGCAGCCGGCCGAAGACCGGTGGGTCGGTCATGTCAATGAGGCAGCCGACAAGACGCTCTATCCGATCGGCAACTCGTGGTACGTCGGCGCCAACATGCCCGGCAAGCCGCGCGTGTTCATGCCCTACGTTGCGGGCGTACCGGCTTACCGCCGGATCATCGAAGACGTCGCCGCAAAAGGCTATGAAGGCTTTTCTTTGAGCTGAGTCGCTTGTCTGAGTTGCGTACCATCCGGGGTCCATGAAACTCGACCTCGATCGCTACGTTCCCGGCATGCTCCTCTGGCTGTCGAACAAGATGGCCGGCAGTGCATCCGCCCTTTACCGGGCACGCTTCGACCTCGGCGTGACCGACTGGCGCGTGCTCTCGTATTTTGAAATCTACGAGTGGTCGACCGCGACTCAAGCCTGTGACCTTATGGGCCTCGACAAGGCCGCGGTCAGCCGCAGCGTCGCCGTTCTCAAGGACGGCGGCTGGCTCAAGTCGCGGCCCAGCGGCTTACGCAAGATCGAATATGCGACCAGTGCCAGCGGCCGCAAGCTGCATGACAAGATGGTTCTGTTGGCCCACGCGCGCGAAGAAGCCCTGCTCTCCGGCTTCACGAAGCAGGAGCGCGAGGTGCTGATACGCGCATTGCACCGCATGCTCGACAACCTCGATGCGGTGCGTCAGGTCGGCGCTGAAGGCAAGTGACTTGGCGAATGAGGCGGTGCTCTGCGCTCATGACGAATTGAGGGTGCCGCCGTCGACGGTGATAAGTTGGCCCGTCACATAGGCCGAGTCGGGGCCGCACAGGAAACGCACCACGCCGGCGATGTCCTCCGGCGTGCCGAAGCGCCCGAGCGGAATTTCCGACAACCGCTGCGCTCCCGCGCTGGCGATCAACGCCGACGTCATGCGCGTTTCGATCAAGCCGGGCGCGATGGCGTTGACCAGGATATGCGGCGCAAACTCGCGCGAGAAAGTGCGCATCAACCCCACGATGCCACCCTTGGCTGCCGTGTACGCGGCGCGCCCGGGCGCACCACGCTGGAACGCGCGAGAGCTGCACAGCACGATGCGGCCGGTTGTCGCCGACGCGCTCTGTGCTCGCTGTGCGCGAAACGCGATTGCCATGTCATAGGCGTTGGTGAGGTTGCTGCCGATGGCGCGCTGCCACACCTGGCGATCATCGGCATCGAGCGGATCGGGCTCGAAGATGCCGGCCATGTGAACGAGTGCATCGGCCGGTCTGCCGAAAGATGCAAAGGCTTCCCGGCATTCGCCGGGCGTGTCGAGCGGCGAACGATGCGTGGTCACGCTGCCGAGCGGCGCCAGTGTGGCGCGTGCCGCTTCAAGTCGGTCGCCATCGATGTCGACCAGATGAACCGCGGACCCGGCGTCCAGGAACATGCGTGCGCAAGCCATCCCAATGCCCCCCGCGCCGCCGGTGACGAGCACGCCGCGCATCAGGCGATCGGCGCCATCTTGCAACCCAGCTGCACTGGATCGCCGTAGAGTTTTTCAAGCGCGGACTGGCTCGCCACAGCCGAACTCTTGACGTCGACGAGGTCCCATTTGTCCGCCGGGTTGGGCTTGTGCGCCGTGCCGACCACCAGCCGGCGCAGCAGCTGGTGGTCGCCCTTGCGATAGAGAATGGAATTGGATCCATCGGGCAGGCGCACCTCTTCCAGCGCTCGCGTGATCTGGATCGGATCGGTGCTGTTGGCCTGCTGCACGGCCGCCAGCAGCAGCTTCATGCTGTGCCAGCCGAAGAACACGCGGTCCGACGGCGGCTTGCCTTCCTTCGCGCGATAGGTCTGCACGAAAGCCTTTTCAACCGGCGAGTTGTTGGGGTCGTTGTAGTACCACGACTTGCCGAAGATGCCGGCCAGCGCGTCGGGGCTCGCACTCCACAAGTCGGTGTCGCTCACCGCCGGGCCGGCGATCATGATGTTGCCGGTGAGGCCGAGTTCCTTGAACTGCTTGAGCAACGGCTCGACGTTGGCGGCGCCGCTGATCACCACGTCGGGCTTGGCTGCGCGGGCCTTGAGCACGAAGGAGCTGTAGTCGGTGGTCGCGACGGGCGTGCGGTCGGCGCCGACGACCGTGCCGCCATTCGCCTTGAGGATCTCGCTGAAAGTCGAGATCACGTCTTCGCCGAACGCGAAGGCACCTGCGATGAAGTACCACTTCTTGCCGACGGCCAGCATCTGTTCGGCCATAGCTTGCGCATAGACCGGCACCGAAGCCGGCGAACGGAACATGAAAGGATTGCAGTCCTTGCCAGTGATCTCGCGCGCGGCCCCGTTGACCGAGATGAAGGGCACCTTGGCCCGAAGGGCCACCGAGCCCATGGCAAGGGACGTCGCACTCGACGTACCGCCGAGTACGGCAATGGCTTTTTCTTCCTCTACCAGCTTGGTGATGTTTTGCACTGCACCTTGCGGGTTGGCCTCGTCCAGCCACATGAGTTCTGCCGATCGGCCCAGCGCCTTGGCGCCGGCCTCGTCGAAGGCAATCTGCGCTCCCTTCGCGAGATCGCCGCCCTGCTGCGCGAACGGACCCTGCTTGGCGATGACCATGCCGATCTTGAGCGTCTGCTGCGCGGCGGCAGTGCGAATGTAGAAGCCGGGCAAGGCAGCGGCGGCTGCACCGCCCTGAATGATCTGCCGTCGGCGCATGCCGGTGTTCGAAGTCATGTTGTCTTGTCTCCTCTTGTGTTGTCCGATGCCGAGTCGTTAACCTGCCACGTGTTTTTCCTTCACGGTGCCTAGCTTGGCGGGCGGCGCGCCAAACGCAAGCCAGCCGCCGTCGACCGGCAGCGTCACGCCGGTGATAAAGCTCGCGCGTTCCGATGCCAGGAAGGCAATGGCCTCGGCGATTTCGCCAGGCTGCGCCGTGCGGCCCATCGGCGTGCGCTCTTCGATGCTCTGCAGGTCGAGCGCACCCTTGGCGACGAGCGCCTTCACCAGATCGGTCAGCACGTAGCCGGGTGCGACTGCGTTGACGCGGATGCCGTCGCGCGCCCATTCGCTGGCCATTGCCTCGGTCATCGACGAGATGCCGGCCTTGGCCGCGCCGTAGCCATTGCGCCCGGGATGGCCGTGCATGCCGGCAATGGAGCTCAGGTTGACGATGGCGCCCGATTGCTGGTCGACGAACACGCGCGCTGCCTCACGGCTGCAAAGAAAGGTGCCGCGCAGGTGAACTGACAGAATGCGGTCGAAGGCCTCGACAGTCTGCTCGAGCGTCATCACCGTCTGCTCGCCGATGCCGGCGTTGTTGACCAGCGCATCGATGCGGCCGAAACGTTCGCGCACCTGACGCATCAGCGAAACCACGCTGGGCTCTGAAGTGACGTCGCATTCGAAGCCGGCGTGTGTTTCGCCGAGCTCGGCGGCACGCGCCGAGGCTGCTGCAGCGCGCACGTCGGCAATCACCACGTGACCGAAGTCCTGTGCCAGGCGCTGCGCGGTGGCCCACCCGATACCGTCGCCGGCGCCCGTCACGACGGCAACCCTGCCGGATGGATCGATGTTCTTTTGGCTCAAGTCTGTCTCCGAAAATTGTTCTCGTCAGCGCAATCGGAATATTATGCGCTCAGTATTCCATTGGTCTGTCCTATAGTCCAACGAACCAAACGCCGACGGAGACACCGCATGAAACAACTGACCATCCGCGAACGCGTGTCGGCCGCAGAGTGGCAAACGCGCGTCGAACTCGCCGCCTGCTACCGGCTGGTGCAGCGCTATGGCATGTGCGACCTGATCTACAACCACATCACCGCGCGCGTGCCGGGTGAAGATGGCCACTTCCTGATCAACCCCTTCGGCCTGATGTACGAGGAGATGACGGCCTCGAGCTTGTTCAAAATCGATCTCGACGGCAAGGTGATCGAGCGCCCCGACCTGCCCTACAACATCAACCACGCGGGCTTTGTGGTGCACAGCGCCATTCATGCGGCGCGCCACGATCTGAGCTGCGTGCTGCACACGCATACGCGCGCCGGCATGGCCGTGTCGGTCATGGCGTGCGGATTGTTACCCGCGACGCAGGGCGCCCTGCGCTTTCACGGCC